>URWS01000131.1 GCA_900551605.1 uncultured Collinsella sp.
TATATGTTAATCTGTATCCGACCCGCATAAGCTGCGCCCATATTACTCAAATGTCGCGAGCCGTTCGTAAGGACGGTTCGCTTTGTTGTGTAACGAATCCATAAAAAGGAGTGAGCATGCCTATCATCGCAGCGCTCGTTGGCATCGTTTTGGGTGCCATCGCCGCCATTGCCTACATGCGCACCGCCAAGCAGGGTGGTCTTCACGAGGCCGACGAAAAGATTCAGTCGGCACACGCACAGGCTGAGTCCCTGATCGGTGATGCAAAGCGTCAGGCCGAGACCCTCAAAAAAGAGGCTCTGCTTGAGGCTAAAGAGGAAATCATCAAGAACAAGCAGGCCGCCGAGGCCGAGGACAAGCAGCGTAAGAACGAGATTCGTACGCTCGAGAACCGCGTGATGCAGCGCGAGGAATCCCTCGATCGCCGCAACGACGCTCTCGACAAGCGCGAGCATCAGCTGTCCAGCCAGGCCGGTCAGGTCGAGAAGCGCTCCCGTGAGCTCGAGGAGCTCTGCGCAAAGCAGACCTCCGAGCTCGAGCGTATTGCCGACCTTACCCGCGAGGACGCCCACAAGGAACTCCTCGATAAGGTTCGCGGTGAGGTCACCCACGAGGCCGCCACGATTATTCGCGAGTCCGAGCAGCAGGTTCGCGCCGAGTGCCACAAGACCGCCCAGGAGATTCTGTCCCTGGCGATTCAGCGCTGTGCTGCCGACCACACTGCCGAGGTCACCGTTACCTCCGTGCACATTCCCTCTGATGACCTCAAGGGCCGTATCATCGGTCGCGAGGGTCGCAACATCCGGACCTTCGAGCAGGTTTCCGGCGTCAACCTCGTTATCGACGACACGCCCGAGACCGTCGTTCTTTCGAGCTTCGACCCGGTCCGTCGTGAGACCGCCCGTGTCGCCCTTGAGAACCTCATCGCCGACGGCCGCATTCATCCCGCCCGTATTGAGGAGATGTATCACAAGGCTGCCGACCTGGTTCAGCAGCGCGTGCGCGAGGCTGGCGAGCAGGCTGCCTTCGATACCGGCATTCACGATCTGCACCCCGAGATCGTCAAGACCCTTGGTGCCCTGCGCTACCGTACCTCGTTTGGTCAGAACGTGCTTCAGCATTCCCTCGAGGTCTCTGATCTGTGCGGCGTGATGGCTTCCGAGCTTGGCCTGGACGTTGTGACCGCCAAGCGCGCCGGCCTGCTGCACGACCTGGGCAAGGCAATTGACCACGACGTCGAGGGCCCGCATGCCGTCATCGGCGCCGAGCTTGCCCGTCGTTATGGCGAGAAGCCCGTAATTGTCCACGCTATCGAGGCTCACCATGCCGATGTCGACCCCAACACGGTGCTCGATGTCCTGGTACAGGCCGCCGATGCTGTCTCTGCCTCTCGCCCCGGTGCCCGTCGCGAGTCTGCCGAGAACTACATCAAGCGCCTTGAGAAGCTCGAGGAGATCGCCAACTCCCATGACGGCGTCGAGCGTACCTATGCCATGCAGGCTGGTCGCGAGGTCCATGTCATGGTTCAGCCGGACAAGATCTCCGATGCCCAGTCCACGGTTCTGGCTCACGATATCGCCCATCAGATCGAGGAAGAGATGGAGTATCCCGGTCAGGTGCGCGTCGTCGTGATTCGCGAGAGCCGCGCTGTCGATATCGCTAAATAACATGAGCGACGCGAACGAGCTCATCTCATTTATCGCGTCGATGTCGGGGGAGGGCAACCTTCGCGTCGAGGAGAACCTTGGCGAGGGGTATGTCCGCCTCCGCGTTTCGGAGGCCGAACGGCGCCAGGCAAAGCACGACATTCAGCATGTCGAGGATATCGTCATCGAAATGCTCCGTAATGCTCGCGATGCCGGCGCCGACAAGGTCTATCTCGCCACGACCAAAGAAGATGGCGTCCGCACGCTTGTCTTTCTGGATAACGGCTCGGGTGTTCCGCAGGATATGCAAGAGCGAATCTTTGATGCTCGCGTTACCTCAAAGCTCGAGAGCATGAAGATGGACCGTTGGGGCGTTCACGGTCGTGGCATGGCATTGTTTTCGATCAAGCAGAACACCGACGAGGCCCGTGTGGTCACGTCCGGCGTCGATCTTGGTTCAGCCTTTAAGGTGAGCGTTGCGGCCGACCGCCTTAGTGAGCGTGCCGATCAGTCCAGCTGGCCCCAGGCCGTCAAGGATGAGGACGGACGTTATGTCTGTGCTCGCGGTCCGCATAATATTATTCGCGCTGCCTGTGAGTTTGCGCTCGAGGAGCTGCGTGGTTGCGATGTCTATCTTGGTTCTCCGTCTGAGATTGCCGCGACCCTTTATGCCCAGGCGTCAAGTCGGCTCGATACGTCTCGTCTCCTGTTTATTGATGACGAGAGCGAGCTTCCGGTTGTTGATCGTTTAGGCCTTGCCTCTGATGCCGAGGACTTTATCCGTATCTGCTCGGGTTTGGGTCTTGAAATGTCCGAGCGCACGGCCCATCGCATTTTGGCAGGGCAGATTAAGCCCGTTCGCGGTGTGACTGCGCGTCTGCTGCGCGAGCGTGACTCATCCTCGCATGCGCCGGCTCCTGTCGATCTCGCGAAGGATCGTCGCGGGCTACGTATTGCCAAGGATGACATGGCACAGTTTTCGCGTGCTGTGGAGCGCGACTTTAATGACCTTGCCGCCCGGTACTATCTCAACCTTTGCGGCGACCCAAAGATTCGCGTTTCGCGTGATCGAATCACCGTGACCTTCGATCTTGCCAAAGAGGAATAGTGCCTTTACCGAGTCCACTCGGTACGATAAAGTTATTGCAGTTAAAACGTACTTTTAAACGCAGGAGTTTCTTCATGGATTGCCTGAAGGTATCAAGCAAATCATCGCCCGCGTCCGTTGCCGGCGCCATTGCCGGCATGGTCAAGGATGGTGTGCCCGTCAACATTCAGTGTGTCGGCGCCGGTGCGGTCAACCAGGCCATAAAGGCCGTGGCTATTGCGCGCGGTTTTTTGATTCCAACCGGATTTGATATTTCCTGCGCGCCCGTGTTCTCCGACATCCTTATTAACGGGGAGTCGCGCACGGCCATCCGTCTTTCTATTTACGTTCACCAGATCAATCGAGCTGCTATGGATAACGTCATCATGGATGATGTTAAGCCTGTGGCATAGCTTCTGCTTGCCTCGATTCGCCTCCCTTCCATCGTTAGGACTTATGCACATGGACCAGCGTTCCGTACGCGATATTCTTGCCGGTAAAACCTACTTTATCCGCACCTTTGGCTGCCAGATGAATCAGCACGACTCCGAGCGTGTGAGTGGCCTGCTTGATTCTTATGGCTGCCTCATGGCGCTCGATCCCGAGCATGCCGATATCGTTGTCTTCATGACATGCTGCGTGCGCGAGGCCGCCGATACTCGCCTGTACGGTCAGTGCAATTCCTGCAAAAGCCTGCCGCCTTCGCCTTCGGGCAAGCGCGTGGTTGCCGTTGGTGGTTGCATCGCGCAGCGCGATGGCGAGGGTCTGCTCACCAACGTCGATAACGTCAATGTCATCTTTGGCACGCATTCCATCGCACATGTGGCCGAGCTCATTGCCGAGGCGTTTCTGGACGGCAAGCGTCATATCCGCACCAACGAGCATGAGGATACGGATGCCATGAGCATGCCGTGGCATCGCGAGACCCAGTATCACGCCTGGGTGCCCATCATGACCGGCTGCAATAATTTCTGCACCTACTGCATCGTGCCGTACGTGCGCGGTCGCGAAAAGAGCCGTCCCTTCGAGGAGATTGTCGACGAGGTGACCGGTTTGGTGCGCCAGGGCGTGCGTGAGATTACGCTGCTGGGCCAAAACGTTAACTCATATGGTCGCGATCTGTTTGGTAAGCCGCGTTTTGCCGATCTGCTGCGTGCCGTGGGCGATACCGGTGTGGAGCGCATCTTCTTTACGTCTTCGCATCCCAAGGATCTGCTGCCCGAGACCATCGACGCCATGGCCGAAACGCCTGCCGTTATGCCGCAGCTGCACTTGGCCGTCCAGTCAGGTTCGACGCGGATCCTCAAAGAGATGAATCGCCGTTATACACGCGAGGACTATTTGGGCTTGGTCGATCGCATTCGCAACCGTATGCCCGATATCGCGCTCTCGACCGACATTATCGTTGGCTTCCCGGGCGAGACTGAAGAAGACTTTGAGCAGACGCTTTCACTTGCCGAGACGGTCCGCTATGCCCAGGCCTATACCTTCATCTATTCCAAGCGCGCCGGTACCCCGGCCGCCGAGATTGACGATCCTACGCCGCATGAGGTTATTCTCGAGCGTTTCAACCGCCTGGTTAAGGTTATCGAGACCACGGCACACGAGTATAACCAGGGTGAGCTTCATACTGTGGTTCCGGCGCTCATTGAGGGAACGAGTAAAAAGAACGACGCGGTCCTGCTGGGCAAGAGTCCTAAGAATCAGACCGTTCATGCGCCCATCCCCGAGGGCTATAGCATCGATCAGTTTGTTGGCAAGATCGTTGATGTTGACGTTGACGTTGCCATGACCTGGTATTTGTCCGGCTCCGTTGTGGGCGAGCCGCGCTAATGGTTTCTCCCGGGGCAGGTCTTTCCGCCGTTGCGATCGTCGGTCCGACGGCGGTTGGTAAGAGTGATGTTGCCGACCGTTTGGCCGCTCGTCTTTCGTCCGAAGTGCTGTCGTGCGATGCGATGCAAATCTATCGCGGCATGGACATCGGTACCGCAAAGATGGCGCTCGATGAGTGTACGGCGCCGCTGCGTCTCGTCGACATTGTAGAGCCGGGTGTGGCATATTCTGCTGCGCTTTATCAGGCTGACGCTCGCGCGCATGTTGAACGCTTGCTGGGCGAGGGCCGCCTACCGGTGTTTTGCGGGGGCACAGGCTTGTATCTCAAGGCCGCCCTAGATGAGATGGATTTTCCCTCGGGCGAGCTTGAGGACGATCGCCGCGCGGAGTATCAGGAGCTTGCCGAGCGCATTGGCGAGGAAGCGCTGCACGCGCTGCTTGCCGAGTGTGACCCCAAGTCCGCTGCGGTCCTGTCTCTTATACACATCTGACGCTGCCGACGATCGCATAAGTGTAGAT
>URWS01000132.1 GCA_900551605.1 uncultured Collinsella sp.
GGAGATGTGTATAAGAGACAGCGCAATCGTCGAGGGCGCGCCGGAAGACGAGCGCTGCTACTGGTGAATTCGACCTGGACGCTTTGGGCTTCGGGGAGCTCTGTGTAGAGCGGGTGGTCCTCGAGCCTAAAGCGCTCGACCTGCTGGGGAGCGCGGCCGCGGACGAACAGCCAAGAGCGGTCGACGGGCGTTGCCATGAGCGTACTGGGCAGCACGTCGGCACGCTCGGAAAAGACGCGGGCGCTCTCGGGGTCCTGAAAGGCTAGTACGAGCTGCGTGTCGCAGTTGCCCATGATGGAGCGAGCGCGCGCCTCGCCATAGAGCGCATCGAGCTGGTTTGTTGACTGCAGCAATAGGGTTGCCCAGATCTCGCGGCTGCGGATGATGGACAGAACGTTATCGATTTGCGGCATCTGCAGGTTGGCAAAGTCGTCGAGCATAAATCGAACCGGTATCGCAAGGCGACCGTCGGGCTGCGCGTCGGCGTAGCGGATGAGTCCCGCGAAGGCCTGCGTTACAAACAGGTTGGTGAGCGGATCGAGGCTACGGTCGAGATCGCTGACGGTGACGAAGAGCGCTCGACGCTCGCATCCCAGAGCCGCGAAATCAATCTGATTCGCATCGGTGTACAGACGGCGTGCACCATCAAAGCCCAGGCACATGACCTTTTCGGCAAGGATGCCCATGATGCTCGCATGCATCTTTTCTGCCGTGATGGTGGGGGAGTAGCGCCGCCACAGCGAGAGCGCATAGCTTGCGGGGTCGGTGGTCTGCAGGTCGTCGAAGAGCCGAGCCGTGGCGCGGTCTTGGAGATGCTCGCAAAGGTCGATCACCGACGAAAACGTCTGCTCCTCAATGGGCAGCTGCTCGCATACATAGGCGATGAGGCAAGATAGCAGGTTGGCGGCTGCGTGGTCCCAAAACGGCTGGGTTTGGTCCTCGACGGGACAGATGGCCTTGGCGACCGAGATGATGTCCTGTTGGTTGGGCTTGCCGTCTTTGGTGCGGCGGATGTGGTTGAGCGGGTTGTAGCCGCATTGCTCGACGTCCTTGGGCATGGTGGCCGTATCGTCAAGATCGGCAAAGTTGAGGCGCTGCACACGATAGCCGTGCGCGGCAAGCACGGGTCCGACTTCGCGGCAAAGCGCCCCTTTGGTGTCGAGCACGATATAGCTCGCATTCATCTGCAGCAGGTTGGGCTTAAGAACGTTGCGGGTCTTGCCGGCGCCCGAAGGCCCGATTACGAGCATATTGTTGTTGAGGCCCGTTTGACGCGTATCACACGAGAGTGCGTGGGCTTGCGCAAGGATGGTGGGGGCCGGGGCATGCAGTGCCGTGTCGAGGTTAGACATGGGCGGTCTCCTTGGTCGAGGTGAGAATGCCGTGGGCAAAGCCGAGCTCGACGGCGCGCTCGGCCGAAAGGTACGTATCCTTTGCCGTGAGTGTTTGGATACGCTTGGCCGAAAGGCCGCTGCGATCAGACAGGATTTGCGTCAGGGCCTTGCGAGTCTGCATGAGACGCCGGCTTGTTTCCTGGAGTGCTAGGGCCGAGCCCCCAGCTCCTTGCGGGATGAGCGGGTCGTGAATCATGAGTTCTGCATGGGGCGCCATACGGCGCTCGTCGCCACCCATGAAGATGATGGCGCCCATAGAGGCCGCAAACTCCAGGCAGACGGTGTGGATGGGGCACGGCGAGAGGCGCATGGTGTCGTAGATGGCGAGGCCGGCACGCACGCTGCCGCCGGGGCTGGCAACAAAGACCGTGATGGGGGCCGTGGGGTCTGCGGCCTCGAGCAGACGAATCTGCTGGCACAGATCGTGTGCTATCGCACTGTTGATGTCGCCCACGACGGAAAGCTCACGTCGGGCGAGCATCTCGTCGTAGACGGAAGTGAGCGTTATGCCACGAGCCGACTCGCGCATCGTGAGCGGGCTGATGATAGGGGCATGGGTGGTGTCCATGAGGACTCCTTTCTGAATGTGGTGGATCTTGATGGGGCTATAAGTGCCCGTCTTTAAGCCTCGAAGGCATGCTCGAGCCTGCGTTCAAGCTCGGTTGTGGCCTTACGGCTCCCGGCGTTAGCCAGCGCTTTGTCGAACGCGCCAAAGCGCAGCAACGTGGCGATGGGCGCGGTGTAGGCAAGGTGCAGCTGGCGCTCGAGATCATCGGGAAATTCGTTGGGGTCGTAGCGCTTCTGGTAGAAGTGAACGATGCTTCGGCTCATCTCCCATTCATCGCGGTAGCGCTCGAACTGCCGCTGCTGGATATCGATAATCCGGACTGTCTGGGTGCGAAGGCCAACAGGCGCCAATGCTCGATAACCGTCGAAGAGACGATTGAGGCTGAGTATGCGGGGCATGTCGATGAGGGTACGAACCGTGGTCGGTCCGGCCTGGAATCGGGCAGTCGCACGGTTGTAACGTTCGCGGTCGAGCACCATGATGCTGGGTGGTCCCGATGGGTCTGCCGTATCGTCCTGCCCGCAGTTTGCCTGCTGGTGCCGCGCCTCCAGGGCGTTGAGCCCCATGGCAAGGTCGTGGATGGGAAGCGTCAGCGCCTTTTGCAGGTCGTATCGATGATCCATCAATGTCATCCGCGTCTCGTCGTCCATCTCGAGCCGAAGCTTAGTGTCGAGTGCGGTAACCATATGCGCCAGATGGCCCATGGTATACGGGCCGTCGGTCTTGCCGTGGGGTCCGAGATAAGGATCGGTCAACTCGTGGATGGCCGGATCGTCCATGGTCTCGGCGCAGCGATTCGCCGAAAACTCATGGTTGCTCAGAGCCTCGTCGATGGGCAGCAAGGCGAAGTTCGCAATCGTGGCGGCGGCGAAGCTGGCGTCGTAGCCGCCGTGCAGGGCGCGGTCGATGCGAGTCTGGAGAACGGTGCCGGCGGTTTGGGGACGGGTGGTGTTCATGGCGGTTCCAATCTGTGATGTGCTTGCTTGCGAGTGATGTGCTGGGTGTCGTTGGTGATGTGCTTGCGGTTCTTGATGTGCTGGATTGGGTGCTATGGGGCCAATATGCTCGAAGGACGTTTGCCGGGTGATGGGCGTGCTCCGTGCTTAGACGGAACAGCTGACGTCAACGAGCGCCTTGGGCGGTCTTGCTCCGCTATTTAGTTGTCGATAAAAGATGCTTGGCGTTCATATGCCGATCTTCCTTCTCTTACATGCTGAAAACTGAAACTGAATATGCTCGACCAAATGGTGACCAACGTTGCGGTCATTTTTAACTTAATCAGGCTCCAGCGATTTGGCAAGTATCTTTTTCAAAAATGTTCTTCGGGGGATGCTCGGCTCGGATATGATGGTGCGCGACAAACTCAACGCAGGGAGGCATATATGGCAATCAAGGCCATTGCAATGGATATCGACGGTACGCTCACCAACGACCAGAAGGTGATCAGCCCGCGCACGCGCGAGAAGCTGCTCGCGGCGCAGGAGTCGGGCATCAAGCTCATCTTGGCTTCGGGCCGTCCCGCATGGGGGCTTCATGCTCTGGCGCAGGAGCTCGATCTTCAGAACCACGATGGCCTGCTAGTGGCTTTTAATGGTGCGCACGTGGTCGATGCTCAGACCGACGAGGTGCTGTTTGACCAGGCTATGCCGGTCGACGAGCTGCACCGTCTGCTCGACCACCTGCGCAACTTTGACGTGATTCCCATGATCTCGCTCGGTCGCGACCTGCATGTCGTGGACTCGTATCGTTGCATGATCACGTTGCCGGACGGTTCGCAGAAGAACATCGTCAAGTATGAGCGCGACGCGTGCAATCTTAAGATTCGCGAGGTCGAGAGCCTTCATGAAGTCGCGGATGCTTACCCCGTAGACAAACTGCTCACCGCGGGCGATCCGGCCTATCTGCAGGCGCATCACGAGGAGATGTACGCGCCCTTTACCGAGACGCTTTCGGGCATGTTCACGGCCGATTGGTACTTTGAGTTTACGGCGCCCGGTATCGATAAGGCCCGCGCGCTGCAGGGCGCTCTGCCCAAGCTGGGTATCGATGCCAGTGAGGTCGTTTCGTTTGGCGACGGTCAGAACGATAAGTCCATGATCGAGTGGGCCGGCACCGGTGTCGCCATGGGCAACGCCGTCGATGAGGTCAAGGCCGTGGCCCAGATGGTGACCGCCGATAACAACGAAGACGGCATCGCGGTGGCACTCGATAGGCTGCTGGGTTAGAATCGCCGATAGTGCATGGTTCGGGCGTCCGCTTGCGGGCGCCTTTTTGTTAGGGAGGGTGCCGTGTCCGCATTTCCGTTCGACGCCGTTATCTTTGACATGGACGGTGTCATCGTCGATACCGAGTATTATTACCTGGGGGAGACCGCTGCGTTTGCCAAAGAGCTTGGGCTGAACCTGACCCAAGAGGAGTTGAACGGGCAGGTTGGTACCTCGCACCAGTTCTTCTTGCATATGCTGGTCGATTGGTTTGAGCGCGCCGGAAAGGGACACTTTACCGGCGAGGAGGCGCTGGCCCGCTGGGATGAGTGGGCGCATAAACGCCCGCGCGATTATCAGACCTTGATCAATCCGGGCGCCGTGGAGACGATTCGCGAGCTCCCGCGTCGCGGCGTTCGCGTGGCGCTGGCCAGTTCGTCTCCCATGGACAGCATCGAGGAAGTGCTCGATGCGTGCGGCCTGTCGGATGCCTTTGAGTACGTGGTGAGCGGCGAGCAGTTTAAGGAGAGCAAGCCCGAACCCGATATTTACCTGCATGCGCTGGATCTGCTGGGATTGCCTGCGGACCGTTGCTGCTGCGTCGAGGACTCCGTCCCTGGCATCACTGCCGGCAAGCGAGCGGGTCTGACGGTGATCGCCAAGCGCGAGGAGCGCTTCGGCTTTAGCCAGGATGCCGCTGACAAGATCATCGACCAGCTGCCGGAGCTGCTGGAGCTTGCGTAGGACTGGCGATGCGTAATCCGCACCGATTATTGATTCCATATTTGCTAGGGGAGGGCAAATGCCATCGACTGAAGGGTTGACCGACGGAAAAGCGGCAATCCCGCTATATCAACAGGTTATCGATATCATCAAAAATGACATCAATTCTGGTACCTGTCTCTTATACAC
>URWS01000133.1 GCA_900551605.1 uncultured Collinsella sp.
TCTCGGAAGGCACGTGCAGACCTTTCGTCATGGCCTCCTACCTTTCTTTCGGGCCTTTCGGCCGAATCTCTCAGCGCCCTTCCATAGCGGACGCTGCTTGCTGACAGCTCTAGTTATATCCAAATTCCACCCGCAATTCCACCTCGCACCCGAACGGTCAACAAAGTGCGATGAACGGTATATCGCATGAGATTCCCCCATAATGTACTTCGGCGTTCTAAAGTAACTTTTCTAAGGTAAACGCTCTTTTTTCCTAAAAACTATTTGCAATTGCATCTCTAAACTTTTGATTCAGAATTGCATAGCTAAATCGGTTTTATGTATATAAATGATGTTTGTTTACGTTTCCGCCTGCATTCAATGATATTCAGCTATCCATCATTCTTATTCACACTTACGTACCAGTTGAGTGAGGATATAGACCGCTTGCAGACGAGCAGGGCGTCAGTCCTATGACTTGTCAGCGTAAGAAGTAGGTAAAGATACCGTTCGCACAATACGTCCGTGCCACAAGTCGACTAAATTGAGACAATAGTGAATAGGGTTAGGCTACCGTCCCCTGCGGGGACTGAACGGACAGATGCATATGCCGAGCAAAATCGAAAAAAAGCAAGCCGCCGCAAAGCTGCGCAAACCGCCTCGCGACTTCTCGTACACGCAGAACCGAGAACTCAGCTGGCTACGCTTTGACAACCGTGTGCTTGACGAAGCCTTCGATGAGACCGTTCCGCTGTTCGAGCGTCTAAAGTTCGTGTCGATTTTCGAGTCTAACCTCGACGAGTTTCTCATGGTGCGCGTGGGCGGCCTGTCCGATCTGGCAGAGCTCAAAAAGCAACCTGTCGACAACAAGAGCAATATGACCGCCTCCGAACAGGTCGATGCTGTCATGGCCGAAATGCCCGGGCTCCTTACCCGTTGGGAGTCCATCTTTAAGAGCATCGAGGGCAAGCTCGACACCTTGGGCGTTCACCGCGCCCGCATCGATTCGCTTACGCCCGAGGAGCGCACCTTTGTAACCCGCTACTTCCAGGCCTACGTGTCGCCGGTCATCTCGCCGCTGGTCATCGATCCTCGCCACCCCTTCCCCAACCTACGCAATGGCGCGCTCTATCTGGCCTGTGGTCTGGACGGCGCCACCGACGAGGAGAGCCTGCTGGGCCTTATCGAGATTCCCGCCTCGATGAACCGCGTGGTCGAGATCCCCTCGCCCACCGGCACCTACTCCTACATCTTGCTCGAGGACGTCATCCTCGCCTGCCTGGACAGCTGCTTTGGCTCCTATAAGCCGCTGGATCGTGCGCTGATCCGCGTCACCCGCAACGCCGACATCGATCCGGACGGCGAGGGCGTCGAAGAGGAAGAGGACTACCGCCAGCACATGAAGCGCATCCTCAAGAAGCGCCTGCGTCTGCAGCCGGTAGTGCTCGCGGTCTCGGGGTCGCTCGAGAAGGCAACGCTCAAGACCATCCGCAAGGCGCTCGAGCTTTCGCGCCGCTCTGTCTTTACCTGCGATATCCCGCTCGACCTGGGCTACGTCTTTGGCATTGAGGGCAAGATTCCCGAGCACCTGCGCAACGAGCTGCTCTTTACGCCGTTTAGGCCGCAGCCCAATCCCACCATCGACATGACCCGCTCCATCCGCGAGCAGGTGCTGCAGCACGACAAGCTGCTCTTTTATCCCTACGAGGCCATGAACCCCTTCCTGGATCTGGTGCACGAGGCCGCCTACGACCCCGAGTGCATCTCGCTGCGCATCACGCTCTACCGCGTGGCCAAGCAGAGCCGCCTGTGCGAGTCGCTGATCGATGCTGCCGAGAACGGCAAAGAGGTCACGGTGCTCATGGAACTTCGTGCCCGCTTTGACGAGCAGAACAACATCGAGTGGGCCGAGCGCCTGGAAGAGGCCGGCTGCACCGTCATCTATGGTTCCGAGGGCTTTAAATGCCACTCAAAGATCTGCCAGCTCACCTATCGCGAGGGCATGGCGCTAACGCGCCTCACGCTTTTGGGCACCGGCAACTTTAACGAGAAGACGGCCAAACTCTACAGCGACTTTATGCTCATGACAGCCCATCCCGGCATCGGCGAGGACGCCAACCTGTTCTTCCGCAATCTGTCGCTGGGCAACCTGCGCGGCGACTACCGCTTCCTGGGTGTGGCGCCCGTCGGACTGAAACCGCTCATCATGCGCGGGCTTGACCGCGAGATCCAGCGCGCCCTTGCCGGCGAGCCCGCCCGCGTGTTCTTTAAGCTCAACTCGCTGACCGACCGCGAGGTCATCGACAAGATCGCCGAGGCATCGTGTGCCGGCGTGCGCGTAGACATGATCATCCGCGGCATCTCGTGCCTCAAGCCCGGTGTTCCGGGCAAGACCGAGAACGTGCATGTCCGCTCCATCGTCGGACGCTTTTTGGAGCACGCGCGCGTCTATGCTTTCGGCGTGGACTCGGACATGATTTACCTGAGCTCGGCAGACATGATGACGCGCAACACCGAGCACCGCGTGGAGATTGCCTTCCCCGCGCTCGACCCCACCTGCCGCGCCCTAGTGCACGAGTACATGGGCATGCAGCTGCGCGACAACGTGAAGGCCCGCAGCCTCACGAGCGACGGCACCTGGGTCCCCGTGGAGCGTGCAGAGGGTGAGAAACCCTTCAACTCGCAGGAAGCCCTGCTGGAGCGTGCCTATCGCAACGCCGAGGCCGCGCCCGAGCCCGTCATTGAGGCGAAACCCGCCCCCGAGCCCGAGCCGCAGCCGGTAGCACCCAAGGTCCAAGAGGTCCAGGCGACCGTCATTGAGCCCGAGCCTGCACCTGCACCTCAGCCCGATCCGCAGGTCATCAAGCCCGCACCCGAGACGAGCGCCCGTCGCGATAAGCCCGCCGGCAAGACCAAGGCCATCGAGCGCCATCGCCCCGGCCGCGTGCGCATGGGCCTGGGTCTGATCGGCCTGGGTCTTAAGACGCTCATTACCGGCAAGACGAAATAGTCGTTTGTAGAAGCAGTTTGTAGAAGCGCCCCGCATTTGAGGAAAGCCTCGGATGCGGGGCGCTTTTCCCTGCTACCATGGTGCGAACAACAACGCGAATGACAGGCAGGAATATGAAGCTCACTATAGAATCGATGACCTACGGCGCCGACGGGCTGGCGCACGCCGACAACGGCAAGGCCGTCTTTGTGCAGGGCGCCGTGGCAGGCGACACCGTCGAGGCCGAGGTCGTACAGGACGGCAAGTCGTTCATGCGTGCCCGCACCACCGAGATTCTGGAGCCAAGCCCCGATCGCATTCAGTCTCCCTGCCCCTTCGTGGGCATCTGCGGCGGCTGCTCGTGGGGCAATCTCTCACGCACGGCACAGCTCGCCGCCAAGGAGCAAAATCTGCGCTCCACGCTCGAGCGTATCGGCAAGTTCAGCCCCGATCAAGTCGATGAACTGGTGCAACCCATCCGCCACACCAAGGATGATTGGGGCTACCGCAATAAAATCGAACTCGAGCCGACCGTTGTAAACGGCCGCGTGCGTCTTGGCATGCACGGTGTCGATCCTCGCAAGATCGTGACCGTCGATTCGTGCCCGTTGTTCGACAAACGCTTCCCCAAGGCACTCAAATCGGTCGTCGGCGCGCTCAATTATCTGAGCGGCAGCCACGACCTGGGCCTTGAGCGCGTGGGCATTCGCGCCTCGCGTCGCACCAAGGCACTCGAGGTGGCGCTCTGGACGCCTACGGGCTCTTTCCCGCGCTCGCAAGTCTCGCGCGTGTTGGCAGACGCCGCGCACCCCACAAGTGTCGTACGCGTGATGAGCAAGGGCGAAAAGAAGGCCCGCCGTGTTTCCAAGGTCGAAATGCTCGCCGGAGAGGGCTCATGGACCGAGAATATCGCCGAGGGTCAGATGCGCTTGTCTGCCCCGTCTTTTTTCCAGGTCAACACCAAGGGTGCCGAGATTTTGATCGAGCTTGTCATGGAAACGCTCGATCCGCAGGAAGACGAGCTTGCCGTGGACCTGTACTGCGGTGCCGGCACCTTTACCCTGCCGCTCGCCCGCCGCTGCGACTTTGTCGCCGCCGTCGAGGCCTACGGCCCCGCCGTGCGCGACCTGCGCCGTAACCTGGAGATCAACAAGCTTGATAACGTCGACGTCATTGGCGGAGACGCGGTGCGCGAGTTCCCCGACCAGGATGCCGACGTCTTGGTGGTCGACCCGCCGCGCGCAGGCCTAGCGCCTGAGGCCATCGACCTCATCGCCAGCACAAGCGCTCGCGATGTCGCCTATGTGAGCTGCGACCCGGCCACCCTGGCGCGCGATCTTAAACGCTTTGTCGAGGAAGGCACTTTCTCTCCCATCAAGATCACACCGGTCGACCTATTCCCGCAAACCTTCCACTGCGAGACCGTCGTCCACCTTAGGCGCAACTAGCCACTTAATCATTGCTCAGAAAAATCATTGGGAAATCGAGCGTGGCAAGCGGAGGTCTTCGGGGTATAAGACGGCTAATTGTATGCCGCCTATGAAAGGAACCCTCATGCCCAGCGTTGCCGTTCTCGCCGCCGATGGCTTTGAAACTATTGAATGCTTGACCATGGTCGATGTTATGCGTCGCGGCGGCGTGCGTGCCACGCTCGTCTCGATTATGCCCACGCGTGAGGTCGTAAGCTCGCTGCAGATCCCCGTGACCTGCGATGCACTCTTTGATGAGATCAACTTTGACGAGTACGACTGCGTCGTGCTGCCCGGCGGCCTGCCCGGTGCCACCAACCTGCGCGCAGATCAGCGCGTCTGCGACGTAGTCTGCGAGTTCGCCGCAACCAAGCACGTCGCCGCCATCTGCGCCGCCCCGTTTATCCTGGGCGAGCTCGACCTGCTCGAGGGGCGCCATGCCACGTGCTTCCCTGGCTTTGAGAAAAGCTTCCCCGAAGGCGCCTATACCGGCGAGAAGGTCACGCAAGACGGCAACATCATCACTGCCAGCGGCATGGCACAGTCACTCCCCTTTGCATTGGAGCTGTCTCTTATACACATCTCCGAGCCCACGAGACTAAGGCGAATCT
>URWS01000134.1 GCA_900551605.1 uncultured Collinsella sp.
GTATAAGAGACAGGCTGATTGAGCAGCAGCTGGAAATGGGCAAACGGGAAAAACACGATGGTGTCGACCGACGTGACATCGCCCAGCACGGCCTGGATACCGGCCACAAACGAAAGCACCGCGGCGGCGGCGCCGATAAGGCAGCCGGCGGTTTTGGCAGCGTTATCGGCCTTGATCAGCAGAACCGAGGCGAGCGCACCGATGCACGAGACGGCAAGCGATGCGATAAACAGCGTCATGCTATCCATTGTTTACGCTCCCTTCTGCTTTCTCTGACAGGCCCTGGGCCACAGCGGTAACGTCGACGGCCGGACCGTTTTCGATCGAGCGCAGGCGCTTGGCCTCGTCGAGCTCGCGATCGGCCGCGCCGCCCATGACGGTCAGCGCCTTGGTGGGGCACGCCGCCACACAATGCGGGCCGTCTGGATCGAAGGCGCACAGGTCGCACTTGACAGCGCAGGTGTACTGGCCGGGAGCCCACGTAAGCAGGCTGCTCAGGGACTTAGGATACGAAGGCGTCGGATCGCACATGCCTGCGACACCGGCGATAGACGTGCCATCGGGATGGATGGCTCCGAAGGGGCACGCGATGGCGCACAGCCTGCACCCGATGCACTCCTGCTCCTTGACGTGGATGCGGTCGCCATCGTGCTCGATGGCATTCACCGGGCAAACCTCGGCGCAGGGGGCACCCTCGCAATGGTGGCAGGCAAGGGCGGCCGAAATACCGCCGGTCTTCACGAGCGCCAGGCGCGGCGTATCCTGAAGACCCTGCATCCGGTGGGCGTCGGCACAGGCGGACTGGCATGTTCCGCAGCCGATGCACCTCTCCGGGTTGATGTCGATGAAGCGGTTCATCCCCACTTCCTTTCAAAATAACGGGCCGGGCTCCCGAACGTACGGGACGCCCGGCCCAAAAAGCCAACGAGAACGGGACTACACGATTTGGTTCACGTGCGCCTCGTCGTCGAACTTGGCGGCGCCGGGCTCAACGTCTTGGGGAGCGGCGGCATCCACCAGAGCCTGCTTGAGCTCGGTGTACTGACGCTCGACCTCGCCCTCGGCCCAGACCTGGTCGGCAATGGCGTCGACCTGGCAGGCGGAGAACTTGTCCTCGGGCGTATGCGAGACCGGGTCGACCTTGTGCATGGTCAGCTCGTTGCACTTGCCGATCCACCACTGGTAGGTCATATAGACCGTGCCCTTGTTGATACGGTCGCTCACGTCGGCGCGGCTGTATACCTGGCCGCGGCGGCTGTGAATCGAGACGATGTCGCCGTTCTTGATGCCGCGCGCCTGGGCGTCCGCGGGATTCATGCGGACAAAACCGGGCTCATCGGCAAGCAGCGCCAGCGTCTTGCAGTTGCCGGTCATCGAACGGCAGCTGTAGTGGCCGACCTCGCGGACGGTGCACAGAATGAGCGGGTACTCATCGTCGGGAAGCTCGGAGGGCGCCTCCCAGTCGTGCGCCATCAGGTTGGCGCGGCCGTCCTTGGTGGTGAACTTGCCACCAGCGAACATGTCGGGCGTACCGTGGTCGTTCACATCGGTGCTCTTGACCGGCCACTGGGCGTAGCCGCCCTCGGGAGCCATCTTCTCGTAGGTCGCGCCCACAAAGTTGGGGCACAGGCTAATGCACTCGTTCCAGATCTGCTCGGTGTTGTCGTAGTGCATGGGGTAACCCATACGCGTGGACAGGTCCGCGAAGATCTCCCAGTCGTGGCGGCACTCGCCCTTGGGCGGAACAGCCGCGTCAAAGTGCTGGAAACTACGGTCGGATGCGGTAAAGACACCCTCGTGCTCGCCCCAAGAGGTAGCGGGCAGGATGACGTCGGCGAGCATGGTCGTCTGCGTCATAAAGATGTCCTGGCAAATGAACAGATCCAGCTCGGAGAGCGTCTTGCGCATACCGGCCGAATCGGGCTCGGTCTGCACCGGGTCCTCGCCGTAGTTGTAGAAGCAGTGCACCTTGCCCTCGTCGACCAGGTGGCCCAGGTCGGTGAGCTTGTAGCCCTCCTCGAGCGGGAGCTTTTCCTCGGGCACGCCCCAAGCCTTGGCAAACTTGGCACGCACTGCGGGGTCGGTGACTTTCTGGTAGCCAGGGTACAGGTTGGGCAGCATGCCCATATCGCAGGAGCCCTGGACGTTATTCTGGCCACGCACGGGCGCGAGGCCGGAATTGGGTTTGCCGATCTGGCCGGCAACGCAGGCGATGGAGGCGATGGTGTGCACCGTCTTCAGGTTCTGCTTCTGCTGGCATACGCCCATGCCCCAGCCAATGATGGCAGAAGGCTTCGCCGTGGCGTACATCTCGGCAGCTTGGTGGATCAACGCGGGCTCGACACCCGTGATGTCCTGTACGGATTCGGGAGTGTAGTTCTTGATGGTCTCCCACCACTCGTCAAAGCCGTTCGTGTGCTCGGCGACGAATTCCTTGTCGTAGAGGCCATCGTTGACCAAGCAGTTGGCAAAGGCGTTGAGGAACGCAACGTTGCAACCGTTCTTGATCGGAAGGTAGATATCGGCGATACGCGCAGTTTCGATATGGCGCGGGTCGGCGACGATGATCTTGCAACCCTTTTCTTTGGCTCGCACGATACGCCTTGCGACGATGGGGTGCGAATCGGCAGGGTTATAGCCGAAGAGGAAAATGCAGCCCGCATCCTCCATACCGGGGATGGAGCATGACATGCAACCTGAACCAACCGTGTCCATCAGACCGAGGACAGTAGGGCCGTGTCAAGTACGGGCGCAGTTGTCCACGCTGTGGGTGCCGATGCACGCACGCGTAAACTTCTGCATGACGTAGTTCGCCTCATTGCCGCCGCCTCGCGAAGAGCCGGTGGTCATGACAGCGTTAGGACCATATTCGTCAATTATGGCCTGCATCTTAGATGCGGTGAAATCCAGTGCCTCGTCCCAGCTTACGCGCTCAAGATCCGCGCCTTTAGTGCGGCGGATCATCGGGTGCAGTACGCGAGGAGTCAAGATCTTGGTGTCGTTGATGAAGTCGTAGCCGCTCATGCCCTTAAGGCACAGCTCGCTCTGGTTGGTGATGCCGTTGAGCGGTTCGGTACCCACGACCTGGCCGTTTTGGACCAAGAGGTTAAACTGGCAACCGGCGCCGCAATACGGGCAGATCACTTTATGCTTCTCCATGACACCCTCCTTCCTTTCTCTGCTACCGAATGCTCGGTACTTATTTGACAATCATTGGGCCTGTCGCCCGACGCTTACGCCTCGTTTTCGATGGTGGCGCGGGCACGCTCGGCGGTCAGTTCTGCCAAGCGCTCCTCGTCTACCAGGGTGAGGCCCTTGGTCGGACACGCCTCGGCACACGCCGGACCGCCGGGACGGTCCACGCACAGGTCGCACTTGAGCACGAAGCTCTTAGTCTGCGAACCCACGCGCACGTCGCCCATCAAGACGGGGACCTGCGTGGTCGCCACGCTCACGGCGCCAAAGGGGCATGCCATGACGCAGCTCTTGCAGCCGATGCAGTTGTCCTCGTTGACGCCGATACGATGGTTCTTTGGATCAAAGAACAAGGCGCCCGTAGGACAGGCCTTCGCGCACGGAGCGTCCTCGCAGTGGTGACATGCCACCGGCGCGGAGATCTCGTAGGTGCGCGTTACGCGCAAGCGAGGTGCGGCGATGTTGCCGGGAATATCGTGTGCCTCGATGCACGCCGCCATACAGGTTTGGCACCCAATGCAGCGTGAAGAATCAGCCACGACTCGTTTATTGCCCATGTTGTTCACTCCCTCCTGAATCCCATGCCGGAGAGACCCTGCCGACGTTGCCCCGGACCGCCCGTGGTCCGGCATCGGCGTATCGAGCGCATGCGGCGAAACAGGCACTTCGATAGAATTCCTCCAACGATATACAGGTTAAATATACGCAGTTGCAGGTGGCAAACTTGAGCATAGGCCCTGCAATACGGGTGTATTGCAGGGGTTTTGGCAGGTTGGAATTATTCTCTAGAAGCTATAAAGGTGAGTGTATTACATGCGTACATCCAAGGGAGATTTCACGCTCGTTTCTGAAGGATGTAGTACGTTTGTAATATCGTTTACACTCAATTACTCTAGTGCAATAAAGTAGTGGTTGTAAGATTGGCTATTATTAGCCGATGTTGTATTTGACTATTCAAATTGCACGCTCATTAAGGGAGGCCAGTGATGTCATCGACTCAAAAACGAGCCATCCTGCAGGTGCGCATTCGCGAGGAAGATAAGCAGCATGCCGAGCGTCTCTACGACGCCATGGGCACATCGCTCGCCGAGGCCGTGCGCCTTTTTGTCGCGCAGAGCATTTTGATGCGCAAGCTTCCCTTTCAGCCGGTCGCCGTGCGCTCAAAGGACGGCACCGCCGCCTATGGATCGCTCAAAGCATATGGGGACCCCAATCGCCGCTCCGAGGAGCGCAATGCCTGGATTGAGTACCTTGCTACAGAAAGCGACGATTCGATTTTGGGTCCCGAGGAAGTAGATATCCATGAGTAGCACCATCGTCGACGAGACCGTCATCCTACGCTACCTGCTTGACGACGACGAAGTTCTGTCACCGCGCGCCGCCAAGGTCATCGCCACGCGCACTGCTCGTGTCTACCCCGAAATCATCACGCGCGTCGTGGTCACGCTGCGCGACGTCTATAAGGTTCCCCGCGTTGAGATTGCTGCGGCCATGAAAAGGCTGCTCGATGACGTCATGGTCGACGAGCCCACCGTTGTCGCCCTTGCCGTCAAACTCTTTGGCAAGACCCATATGGACTTTTCCGACTGCCTCCTCGCAGCCCGAACCGCCATCTACAACGATGATGTCGTGAGCTTTGGCAAGCCCATCATCCAAGGTATGATTGATTACCGTCGCAAACGCCAAACCGCGGCCGACGCTCGCGACCGCGCCGCCGAAGCCCGCAGTCACAGCACCGACTCCACCATCGACAAGCTCCGCCACCGCCCTGTCTCTTATACACATCTCCGAGCCCACGAGACTAAGGCGAATCTCG
>URWS01000135.1 GCA_900551605.1 uncultured Collinsella sp.
AGAGCAGGGGACTCTTAATCCCAAGGTCCAGGGTTCGACCCCCTGACGGCCCACCCAAAGATTGTTAAAGCGACTGGCTCAGGCTCGTCGCTTTTTTGTTGACCTTGCATGGGGTCGAACCCGAAAGGGCGCGGAGCTGAGGAAACGCGTAAGCGTTTGCCAGCGCAGCGCGCAAGGCGCCTTGGCGCCGCAGCGGCCGCCTGCGCAGCAGGCTGACCCCCTGACGGCCCACCCAAAGCAAGTTAAGACGGTCAACGAAAGTTGGCCGTCTTTTTTTGTTGACCTTGCATGGGGTCGAACCCGTCGGGGCACAGCCGCTTTCACAGATCGAGCCTACCCTGGGGATCGGTAAAACCGTCAGTGCCCTCCTTGAGTTTCTTCTCGTCTGCCTTCACGCGACGCTCGAGCTTTTTTGTATCCTCGGCAGGCGGTAGGTTCTCGGGGACAATTCCGCGGTCGATAAGGCTGCCACGCACGCTTGTGTTGTTCTCGACGTGCTCTTGCTTGATCTGGTCCAAGCCGTACAGGTCGTGTTCCTCGGCGTTGAAGGCCGTCATCGAGTTCGTAAGGTCCTTTGCTTTGATGAGGACATCGGCTAACCTGTCCGCCAATGCCGCGCTCTTGGGTACGCCGAGCTGCTGCTTCATTTCCGCCGTGCTTCTGCCGCCGAATAACGCCTCATCGCCCTTCGACTTGATGATCGCGAATCCTTTGGAGTCCACGCCGCGTTTGAACGCAATACCCGAGAGCTGTTTCTCTGAATCGGATAGCGAGTGGCGCGCCTGCAAGCGCTGAATCTCTGCGAAGCGCTGCTCTATGAGCTCTTGGCGGCGCGTCTGCACGGCAAAGTATGCCTGGGCGAGCGCGATCTCTGGCTTGTTTGAATCTCCGTTCTGTGCGATTAAATAGCATGCATAGCGCGTAAGTTTGTAGTCTTTAACCGCGCGAGCGGCGACACCGGCAGTTACCATTTTCGTGGTGTCACGAAAATGGGAATCAACTGGAGTTTTGTTTGTTTCGCACGAGACTTTTGCCCTCTTAACAACTTCGGCGAAGTTCTCCCATCGAGTGTACCCCATGGGTTCCATTAAATCGCGTGCGAGCCAATACTCAACGCCGTCTTCCACATTGGCGTAGCAATCAAGTTTGACACGCCACTTCTCGATATCACTACTGTCCATATCTCCTCCTCGCTGGTCTATTCTCTGTGCGGGCTTTGCCCGCTCTGTATTCAGAATTAGAATACGCTGCCGTGCGGACACGAATGAGCCCCGAGCCACTTCGAGCTCACGGGGCCCATAGATATCGATTAGTTGTGTTCTGCTTTAGATAGGTGTCCAGTTTAATCCGCTCGATAGTGCGATCCGAGACTTTCGGTTCGCTTACGCATGGCTTTGACCATTTCCTGTGCTAGTTGAATCTGCGATTGCAGGCGGGCGAGGGCTGCGACTTCGCTGTCCTGGGCTTTCTGTGTGCTCAAGGTCGTTGCCTCTGTCTTCAAGCCCTCAAGCTCGTGTAATGCCTCGGATAGGCCCGTCTCGGTGCGGTTGATCATGCAATAGGTGCTCATCGTGTGCTTAAGGCCGTGTGTCAGGCGTTCGGCATCTGTTGTGGCAATGCCGTAGTGGGGGAGGTCGATATCCGCCATCAGGGCTGTCTCAGGCTCTTGCTGCGCTGCAAGGGCTGCCGATGCGCCTGCGATGCGTCCGAATACGATGCCGTTGGCACTTGACAAGCCACCAATGCGGTCGGCGCCGTGCATGCCGCCTGTCGCCTCGCCGCAAGCGTAGAGGCCCTCAACGCCCGCGTGCGCAGTCTTATCGATCTTAATACCGCCGTTAGCGGCGTGGGCGTACATCGCAACGCGCATCTCGTCAGTCGGGGCGATGCCGTGCTCGTCTTGCAGCCAGTTGGCAAAGGTCTGCACAAACTCTGGGATATCCTCGCGGGGGAAGTCGTAGTGGAGTGCCAGACCTTCGGCACCTGCCTGATCGATGACGAGATCGATAGCGCGGGAGGCCAAGCGTGACGTGAAGGGACCATATCCAGAGCGCTGCTCGAGCAGGTCGTCCAGCTTGTCGTCGGTAATATCTGCCGGCTGGTCTACATGTACGTAGCGCCAGGTTTTCTCGTTGAAGACCAGGTTTCGCTTGGGCTCGATGAGGCCGGGCATCATCTGCATGAACTCTATATTGGTAAGCGATGCGCCGTGCGCCAATGCGATGGCTTGCGAGGAGCTGAGCACATCGGCCGACGTAAGGCTCCGCTCGAACAGGCCGCCTGTGCCACCGGCTGCGATGATCGTGGCTTTGGTAGCAAAGGGCACGATTCGATCTTCGGTGAGGTTGTAGAGCGCGGTTCCGGTGATTCTGCCGTTCGTGTCCTCAACAAGGTCGATAAGCTCATGGCGGGGGAGCAGGCGAATGCCGAGCGACTCGATCCGGGCTGTCAGAGCGTCCTCAAGGGGCTTGCGGGTGAGGCCGCGCCACATGCGCGTTTTGTGGTCAAAGCAGGGGATAAACTGCTTTTGCTGAGCGCTCTCAGCGTTTTGCGGACGCTTGAGCTCAACGCCCAGGTCTTGCTCGAGCCATTCAATTGCCTGGGGAATGCCGTGGACAAACGTCTGGACAAGCTCGGGGTCGGCGACACCGCCGCCGACGGTCTGGATGGTGTCGATGAGGTCTTGTTCGTCGTCTTCGTTAACGGGTCCGATAAGCCCTAGGCCCCAGGTTCCAGGGAAGAAGCTCGATCCACTCATGGTCTTGCCGGCGCTTGCCACAGCGACGGTTGCGCCCGTGCGTGCCGCTTCGATGGCGGCACAAAGGCCCGCAATGCCAGATCCAATTACCAGTACATCAGTCGATTCCATCGGATTCCTTTCTCGTCCGGCGCATTGTCGCACGGGTGATCGGCAATGGGGCCGCAAAGACCCGGCAAATCGGTAAAGGGTAAATATGGCAGGTGGGCGTCATGGACGTTCTGACGCTCCATCTCTTCACATCTCGTATTTCGCCCCTGCTGATATATCGGCATTAGCTACCCTGCGACAGGGCAAACAAAAAGAGCCGTTACCTCGAAAGGTAACGGCTCCAAAGCTCAACTATATGAGCATCGCGCGGGCGCGATTAGGCCTTGAGGGCCTCCTCGACGGCGACAGCGCAAGCGACGGTGGCACCGACCATGGGGTTGTTGCCCATGCCGATGAGACCCATCATGTCAACGTGCGCAGGCACGGAGGAAGAACCGGCGAACTGGGCGTCGGAGTGCATACGGCCCATGGTGTCGGTCATGCCGTAAGAGGCAGGGCCGGCGCCCATGTTGTCCGGGTGCAGGGTACGGCCAGTGCCGCCACCAGAAGCGACGGAGAAGTACTTCTTGCCAGCCTCGATGCGCTCCTTCTTGTAGGTGCCAGCGACGGGGTGCTGGAAGCGCGTGGGGTTGGTGGAGTTACCGGTGATCGAGATGTCGACGTTCTCGTGCCACATGATGGCAACGCCCTCGCGGACGTCGTCGGAGCCGTAGCAGTTAACGGCAGCGCGGGGACCGTCGGAGTAGGGGATGGTCTCGACGACCTTGAGCTCGCCCGTGTAGTAGTCGAACTGGGTCTTCACATAGGTGAAGCCGTTGATACGGGCGATGATCTGGGCGGCGTCCTTGCCCAGACCGTTGAGGATAACGCGCAGCGGCTTCTTGCGAGCCTTGTTGGCGTTCAGAGCCAGGCCGATAGCGCCCTCGGCGGCAGCGAAGGACTCGTGGCCGGCTAGGAAGGCGAAGCACTCGGTGTCGTCGGAGAGCAGCATAGCGCCCAGGTTGCCGTGGCCCAGACCGACCTTGCGGTCCTCAGCGACGGAGCCAGGAACGGTGAAGGCCTGGATGCCCTCGCCGATGATGGCGGCAGCCTCAGAAGCGGACTTGGCGCCACGCTTGACAGCGAGAGCGCAACCGAGGGTGTAGGCCCACTCGGCGTTCTGGAAGGCGATGGACTGGGTGTTGTTGACGATCTCACGCGGGTTGAAGCCCTTGTCGGTGCAGATCTGCAGAGCTTCCTCGAGGGAGGCGATGCCGTTGTCGGCGAGGCACTTGTTGATCTTGTCAGCGCGGCGCTCGTAACCTTCGAACGTAACAGTCATAGTTATTTCCCTCCCTTTCTACTCGTGAACCGGGAACACGCTGGCGACGGAGTGAGTCTCCTCGTCGGTGCGCGGGTCGATGTACTTGGCAGCGTTCTCCCACTGACCATAGTGGCCCATAGCGCCAGCGATGGCCTCCTCGGGGGTCTTGCCGGCCTTGACGGCGTCGGTGAACTTGCCGAGGTTCAGGAACTCGAATGCGATGATCTCGTTCTTGTCGTTGAGAGCCATGCGGGTGACGTAGCCCTGAGCGAGCTCGAGGTAACGAGCGCCCTTGGCCTTGGTGCCGAACATGGTGCCGACCTGAGAGCGAAGGCCCTTGCCGAGGTCGTCGAGGGAGGCGCCCACGGGCAGGCCGCCCTCGGAGAACGCGGTCTGGCTGCGGCCGTAAACGATCTGCAGGAAGATCTCGCGCATAGCAACGTTGATGGCGTCGCAGACGAGGTCGGTGTTGAGGGCCTCGAGGATGGTCTTACCGGGAAGGATCTCGGAAGCCATGGCGGCAGAGTGGGTCATACCCGAGCAGCCGATGGTCTCAACGAGGGCCTCCTCGATGATGCCGTCCTTGACGTTCAGCGTGAGCTTGCAGGCGCCCTGCTGAGGTGCGCACCAACCCACACCGTGCGTAAGACCGGAGATGTCGGAAATCTCCTTAGCCTGGACCCACTTGCCCTCCTCGGGGATGGGTGCGGGGCCGTGGTATGCACCCTTGGCAACGGGGCACATGTTCTCCACTTCCTGTGAGTACTGCATGCCTCTCCTCTCTATCGTGTTGGCGTCCCGTCTGGGGGTCGTGGCTGGCGATTGCCGGGCGACCCTTCGAAAGGGACATGACATGCAGCCCCTATAATCTGTCTCTTATACACATCTGACGCTGCCG
>URWS01000136.1 GCA_900551605.1 uncultured Collinsella sp.
GGTGAGGCCCATGAGCACGCCGACGACGGCCGAGACCGCAATGATGGCCACGGCGATAGTCCACTCAAGGCCGGTGTGGTTGGCAAGGACGCGCATGACGGCGACGATGCCCATGACCGGCGCCATGAGGCACATGCGGATGAACAGGGTCGCTGCCATCTGAATCTGCTGAATGTCGTTGGTGCAGCGGGTAATCAGAGAAGCCTGGCTAAACTTGCCAACCTCGGCCGGCGAGAAGTGCATGACTTTATTGAAGGTCTCGCGGCGCAGGTCGCGGGCGATGGAGCAGGCGGTGCGCGATGCGACGGCGCCAGTCAGGATGGTGGCGACCAGCGACACCAAACACAGGCCAAACATCGTGGCCGCCATATGGCTCAGATAGGCATTCTGCACGTCGGCGGGGTCGATACCCTGCGCCTTGTACTCATCCTGCACGTAGGTCACGGCGCGCTGGGTCACGATGGAGCCCGACATGGAGCCCATCTTGTCGGCCATCTCGTTAGCGCCGTCGACCAGCTTGCTCTGGTCGATCAAGCCGCCATCGATGCCCAGGCGCAGGCTCTTCATGGTGATCTTGCCGCCATCGGCCTGGATTTGCGCCTGCATGCCCCGTGCGGCAGCAGCCCTCTGCTGCATCTCGGCGAGCTGCTCGGGCGTCATCGCGGCAAGCTGCTCGGGAGAGGGTGCGGCCTGCTGGGCCTCGCTGTTGTCGTTGCCGGACGCGCCGGTCATGTCGCCCATGGAATTGGCGTCGATGCCCTGGTTGAGGGCGAGAACGACGGTCTCGGGCAGGCTCATGATATCGGCGAGCTTGCTGCCGTCGGCACGCTCGTCCTCGCCTCCCTTGTATGTGCGGATGCCGTTCTTGTCTGCCTTGCCAAACGCGGCCTCCACCGTCTTGGCGTCCTTGGCGCTCATAAAGAGCTCAAGGTCGTCGAGCGATTCGGCGCGAATCGTGTCGGGCACGGGCGAGGCGATGCCGCCTTGCTGCACACCCACATCGACGATATCGCTCATATAGGTGGGCAGCGCCAGATCGGCGTTACAGCTCATTACAATGAGCGTGACGGCCGCAAGCAGGGCCAGGATATGCTTCTTAAAGAGCTTAAGAATCCTCACTTGGCATCTCTCCTTTCCTGGTTGTGGTCGATTATCTGATTGGTACGTCTTAGGAGACGCACCAACTCGTGGGTATCTTCTTCGCCGAGCTGCTCGAGGAATGCCGCGGCGCGGTCCTCAAATTCTCGACGCTTGATTTCAAGATCCTGACGGCCCTTGTCGGTAACGGTTACATGGACGCGGCGTCGGTCGGTTTTTGAGTGCTCGCGCTCAATCCAACCCTTTGTCTCAAGAGCGCGCAGGATATTGGCGATGCGGGCACTCGACACCCAAGCGCGATCGGCAAGTTCGCCAGGCGTGAGCGAACCGCCGGCGAGCATCAGCGCGCGCATGACGGCCATCTCACCGCTCAGAGCCTGGTCGGTAAAGCGCGAAACGCGCTGGTGTAGGCTGCCAAACTCGGTAAAGAGCTGACGCCCAAGCGCGTGGAAATCGGTACCTTCCACCAAAAACTCCTAACACTAGAAACTATTTTCGATGGAAGATGATACCCCCGTCCGCGCGCCCCATACCGTAGATTTTGGGACATGCCTAGATTTCTACTATTCGTGACGATGCGGAGCCGCTGAACCGCTCGCGGCTTAAAGGCAGATTTCTAGGCATGTCCCAAAATCTACCGAACAGCTGGGTAAATAAAGACCGTATAAAGGAATTAATATTATCAATTTTTATAGCGCTTCAAAGAACTATTATGCACGCGGTTAGGCGAGGGGTTGTCACCACCATGACGACAGGGACTCATAATATCGCCACGCGCGATGCTCCAACTTCCCGCAAGGAGGCACCTTATATAGAGAGGATGGAGTCATGGCATTTGACTTCACGGGCAAGACCGCGATTGTCACGGGCGGCACTCAGGGCATTGGCCTCGAGATCGCCAAGGGCATCGTCGCGGGCGGCGGACACGTCGCGCTCATCGCAAGGAACGCCGCAAAGGGCGAGGCTGCTGTAGCCGAGCTTGGCGAGGGACACAAGTTCTACCAGCTCGACGTTGCCGATGCGCCCAAGGCGCGCGAGACGGTCGAGCAGATTTTCGCCGATTTACCCCAGACCAACATCCTCATCAATTGCGCCGGTGTCATCAGCACCAAGAAGTTCGACGAGATCGATGACACCGAGTGGCGCCGCACCATCGACATCAACCTCAACGGCACCTTTACCATGATGAACGCCGTATACCCGCACTTTAAGGCGGCCCATGCCGGCACCATCGTCAACGTGAGCTCTGTTGCCGGTAAGATCGGCGGCGGCCTGCTCGGCACGGCGGCCTACGCCAGCTCCAAGGCGGGCGTCAACGGCCTGACCAAGGCGGTCGCCAAGGAGGGCGGCAAGTTTGGCATCCGCTGCAACGCCGTATGCCCGTCGCTCACCCTTACCGACATGACCTCGATTCTCTCTGACGAGAACTCTCAGCGCATCATCAACGGTATTCCTCTGGGCCGCGCCGCCCAGGCCAGCGAGCCTGCGCAGATGGTGCTGTTCTTCGCTTCCGACCTTGCCAGCTTCGTGAACGGCGAGATCGGCGACTGCGACGGCGGCATCGTCCTGGACGGGTAATACCCCACGACGATTATTCGGCGACGGCCCCTGCGACTCGGGACCGTCGCCTTCTTTCTGATTATAGGCGCGTGCGGCTACGATTCGCATGCATCCAAAGGAGATATATATGAGTGAATCGACTGCGGTGGAGGCGCCGGCGGCAAAGGAGCCGTTCTTTAAGATGTCCTCCATCCCGGGTGCCAATATTTTGGTGCCGCTTTTGCTGGGTTGCCTGCTCAACACGCTGTTCCCTGACCTGTTCAAAACGCTCGGCAGCTTTACGCTTGGCATGACCCAGCAGGGTGCAGGCCCGCTCGTGGGCGCTTTTTTGCTTATCGTCGGTACGACGATTTCGTTTAAGAGTGCTCCTGCCGCCGCTGCCCGCGGTGCCATCATCATCGCCATCAAGCAAATCGTGGTCGTTGCCGTGTCGCTGCTCATCCTTTATGTGTTCAACGACAACCTGTTTGGCATCTCTGCCATGGTGATGCTGGCGGCTTGCACCGGCGCCAACAACGCTATGTACGCTGGTCTGATGGGCACCATGGGCAACGAGGCCGAGCGTGGCGCTGTCGCAATCACCACGCTCGTTGTCGGCCCTCCGGTCACGATGATCGTGCTCGGCGCTGCCGGCCAGGCTCCGATCGGCTGGTCGCTCGTGGGTGCCATCCTGCCGATCGTCGTCGGCATTATTCTAGGCAACCTCTTCCCCAGCTTTAAGAAGATGATGGCACCGGCACTTTCCGCCATCATTGTGCTCGTCTTCTTTGCCATGGGCTCGACCATGACCTTTGGCCAGCTCATCAACGGTGGTCTTCCCGGCATTCTGCTCGGCGTGATCTGCTCGGTGATCTTTGCAATTCCCGTCATCGCGGTCGATAAGCTCACGGGCGGTACGGGTGTCGCAGGTGCGGCCATTTCGAGCTGCGCCGGAGCCAATGTGGCCACGCCTGCTGCCATGGCAAGCGTCAACGAGGCCATGTACGGCGGTGCGGTGCTCGCGACGGCTACGGCACAGGTTGCTGCCTGCGCAATCGTAACGGCTATTTTGACCCCGCTGGTCACCAGCTGGTGCCACAAGCATTTTGAGGGCCAGGGCCACGGCGACAGCAAAGCAACGACCGACAAGGCCGCCGCAGCCGCCTAATGCCAAGCGGCAATCAAAGCTAAATAACTCGCCACGCCACAGGGCGGCCATGGGGGGATCCCGTGGCCGCCCTGCAGTTTCTGTGGGGTCTCTGGGGCACTTTACCCTGCTAAAACTGGCATAACAGCTAGAGTGAACGTCGTATAAAGGCAAGGAAAAATATCAAACAAATCGGTGAACGGTAGTTGTTCGTGCTCGCATTTCCTGCGGGTTTGTAAAAAACGCCCTAATGGTATAAAAAAAGAAACATATAACAGCACTGATGAAGGGGGTAGCTATGTTATCCTTCTCAAACGGGTGAAATCTTGGGTTTTGGGTTGCAGTTCCAAGGTGGACAAACGTTTTTCCCTGCACCAACGTGTGATGAAGAACGGAAGAAGCCGGTAGTGCAAACCGAAAATTCAAGAATTCAATAAGCAGCGGTGTGAGAGAGCGCCGCATTACACGTAACTAGGAGCGTGGTTACACAATGCAGGAGGCATGGGAAGGCTTCAAAGAAGGCATTTGGACGGGAGAGGTTGACGTCCGAGACTTCATCCAGAAGAACTACACCCCCTATGAGGGCGACGAGTCGTTCCTCGCCGGCCCGACCGAGCGTACCAAGGAGCTGTGGGGCGAGGTTCTCGACCTGCTGCTTAAGGAGCGCGAGCAGGGCGGTGTCCTCGATATGGACACCAAGACCGTCACGGGTATCGTGAGCCACCCCGCTGGCTACATCGATAACGCCCACCGCGAGAAGGAGACCATCGTCGGTCTCCAGACTGACAAGCCGCTCAAGCGCGCTCTGCACGTCAACGGCGGTATCCGCATCGCTTGCCAGGCTGCCAGCCAGCACGGCTACAAGGTCGACGAGAACGTTGTCGAGCGCTACACCTTCGAGCGCAAGACCCACAACGCCGGCGTCTTCGATGTTTACACCCCCGAGATGCGTGCTTGCCGCTCGGCTCACATCATCACCGGTCTGCCCGATGGCTATGGCCGCGGCCGCATCATCGGCGACTACCGTCGTGTTGCCCTGTACGGCGTCGACTACCTGATCAAGGACAAGGAGGCCCAGAAGGCTTCCACCCCGACGGTCATGACCGCCGACAACATCCGTGACCGTGAGGAGCTGCAGGAGCAGATCCGCGCCCTCGGCGAGCTCAAGATGATGGCTGAGACCTATGG
>URWS01000137.1 GCA_900551605.1 uncultured Collinsella sp.
GCCAGGCGAGCGTTCCGTCGATATCGAAGAAGCAAATATCGCCGCGCTTATGGGCTGCGCTGGCGGCAGGGGAGGCCGAGGTGGTGGGCACAAATTCCGGCTCGAGGCCCATGATCTGGTCAAAATGCTCTTTAACGCGGGGAACGGAGATGCCGATGATCACCTGGGCGGTCTTGCCCGTAATGATGAGGCCCTTGGCGCCCACCGCGACAAACGACGCGTTATCTGCAACGATGGAAGGGTCTGCGACCTCGACGCGCAGGCGCGTGGCGCAGTTGGTTGCGCCCACGATATTGCCAACGCCACCTAAAAGCTGAATTACCCGCTCAGCGAGGACGTGATCTTGATCGGATCGACTATTGACCTCGTCATTGGGAGATTGCTCTTTGGCAAAGTCGCTTCCCGTTAAACAATCGATTGCCGCGCGATTGGCAACATGATCCTCGCGGCCCGGTGTCTTAAGGTCATAGACCAAGATGAGTGCTCGAAAACTAACAAAAAAGATGAGGCTAAAGGCAAGGCCGATACCGAGCGCCAAAAGATAGGCACCGGCATGCGTGCGCATGAGCGGAATAAAGTTGAAGGCTGCCATCTCCATCAGGCCGCCCGAGAAGATGCCGACGATGCCAAAGAGATTCATGGTTGTGGCAAGGCAAGACGATAAGACGGCGTAGAGCAAAAAGAGCCCGGGGTGGGTGAACATAAAGAGAAACTCGAGTGGCTCGGTAACGCCGCAAACCACCGAGGCGATGATGGCGGGAACAAGGATGACCCTGAGGCCGGCGCGGCGCTCGGGTTTTGCGGTGGAGTAGAACGCAGCTGCGATGGCAGGAAGGCCAAAGAGCTTGACCCAGCCGGTGGCGGTAAAACCGGCCCACGGCGCAAGCTCATTAAGGGGGCGCGTGCTATGGGAGAGGATGGGGAGCAAACTGCTCCACGTGGCGTAGATGCCGTCGTTAATGACCAGGTTGTCGTAGTAGATCGGCATGTAGAGCAGGTGGTGCAGGCCAAAGGGCTCGAGTGCTCGTTCTAAAAAGACAAAGAGGCCCACGCCAAAGGGACCGACGCCTGCAAGCGCGTGACGCAGCGTATCGGTTACATCGTATACGTAGGGCACGATGGCGGCCGAGATAGCAGCAAGGGCAAACACGGCAAAAAAGCTGATGAGGTAGACCAGCGAGGAGCCCGAGAAGGTGCCGAGCCAATCGGGAACCTTGGCATCGTAGAAGCGGTCATGGATGGCAACGACGGTTGCCGATACCGCCAGCGGGCCGATAATGCCGGTGTCGAGCGTCTTGATGCCGTCGATGACGGTGATACCGCTGGCGGAGGTCAAAGATGACGGGTACTCAAGTCCAAGGTTGTCTCCGCTCAGCTTAATGATCTCGCTCAAAAAGAAGCAGTAGGCAAAATAGGCGACGAGAGCCTCGAGACAGCAACGAGCCGGTTGTTTTTGGGCAAGACCGATGGGCAGCGCTACGGCAAAAAGGAGCGGGAGGCGTTTAAAGACCGTCCACGAGCCGCGCTGGATGATGGTCCAAAAAACGTACCAAGGGGTTCCGTATACGGCGAGATCGCCGACGATGTCCGCAGTCGTTGCGAGAGCGGAGACGCCGACCATGAGGCCCGATATAGAAAACAGCATGGCGGGCGCGAACATTGCCCCGCCAAAGCGTTGGATTTTTTGCAGCATAATATGCCTTTCGGATGCAACATGCTGTGCGAGCAAGAACGTTTAAACAATGAACTCATTGTAGAGGACTGGCTGCTTGCCGCATTGACGGTTTTGATTCGGTCCGATTTAAGTTTCGGGGGAACCGTCGACGGTAAATAATCCGTGCTTTACCGATAATCGGTTTAAACAACCCAAAGAAATGCTATCGTGCCTAGCCATACATATTCATTAGAGGTGAAACAATGCCAAAAGCGATATACGAAGGAATCTACCGAGAAATACGCTCGCGCATCATTAATGGGACCTATGCGTTTCAGGAGATGCTGCCAACCGAAGCCGAGCTGACCGCGGAGTTCGGATGCACTCGCAATACCGTCCGTCGCGCCTTGAGTATGCTGGCCGACGGGATGTTTGTGCAGCCCATACACGGCAAGGGCGTGCGCGTTATTTGGCTTAAGGGCGAAACCGACATGTTGGGCGCACTCGAAGAGGTTGAGTCGTTTGGCGAGTTTGCAAAGCGCAACAATGCCGTTGCATCGACGGACGTTAAGTCTTTTGAACATCTGGTCTGCACCGAGCAACTCTCTCGTCACCTGGGCTTTAAGGTGGGCGAGGAGTTGATTCGCGTGGTGCGCGTCCGTAGCCTTAACGGTAGCGCTCGCCAGGTGGACCACGGCTATTTTCTGGAGTCGATCGCCAAAGGCCTGACGCCCGAGATCGCTGCAAAGTCAATTTACGACTATCTGGAGCACAAACGCGGCGTCAAAGTGATGGCGAGTCGCCGTACGGTGAGCGTCGAGCTTGCCAACGATGAGGACTGCAGCTATCTTGACCTTGGCAAATACAACTGCGTTGCCGTCATGGAGAGCCAGTCGTACACCTCGGACGGCATCTTGTTCGAGGTCACGCATGCCCGCACGCATCCCGAGATCTTCCACTACCGCGTCAACTCCAAGCGATAGCCGGCTAGCTCGCAGCCTGACGAGACTCATGCCCTCAAAGAGAAAACGCCCGGTCAAACCGACGATGCATCGGCTTGACCGGGCGTTTTCTCTGCATTCGATAACAAATAATTGTTTATACAAAACTTGTCAAGTATCAAGTTGAAATTACCGTTCACCGGAGTTTTTCTACCGCTCTAGTAATACTTGTTCAAACAACTAGCCAAATAGAGTATCGTACAAATCAGCAAAAGGGGCAAAGTCCCCGAGCCAATCTCCGAAGGCGGCGGCAAAGGGTGCCGCCACGGTGTGAAAGGGTGGATTGTAATGAAGAACGAAATGAGCAGAAGGCAGTTCCTGGGCTTTGCTGGTTCCGCGGCTGCGGTTCTGGGTCTGGGTCTTGTGGGCTGCGGTGGCTCCGCCGGCTCCGGCTCCTCTGCTTCTGGTGACGCCGCCGAGGTCTACTTCCTCCAATTCAAGCCCGAGGTCGACAAGGAGTGGAAGGAGATCGCCAAGGCGTACAAGGAGGAGAAGGGCGTCGAGGTCAAGATCGTGACCGCCGCCTCCAACACCTACGAGGAGAAGCTCAAGTCTGAGATGTCCAAGAGCTCCGCTCCGACACTGTTCCAGGTCAACGGCCCCACCGGTCTTAAGAACTGGAAGGATTACTGCGCCGACCTGTCCGATACCAAGCTCCGCGGTGAGCTCATTGACGACTCCCTGGCTCTGCAGTCCGATGGCAAGGATCTGGGTATCGACTGGGTCCAGGAGAGCTACGGCATCATCTACAACAAGCAGCTGCTCGAGAAGGCTGGCTACAAGGCCGAGGACATCAACTCCTTCGATAAGCTGAAGGCTTGTGCCGACGACATCCAGGCCCGCAAGGACGAGCTTGGTGTTGAGGGTGCCTTCACTTCTGCCGGCATGGATGACTCCTCCAGCTGGCGCTACACCACCCACCTCGCCAACCTCCCGCTCTACTACGAGTTTGAGAAGGAGCACAACCAGGAGGACGACGAGATCAAGGGCGAGTATCTCGACAACTACAAGCAGATCTTCGACCTGTACATCACCGACTCCACCTGCGATCCTTCGCAGCTTGCTTCCAAGACCGGCGACGACGCCACCAACGAGTTCGCAACCGGCAAGGCCGTCTTCTATCAGAACGGCTCTTGGGCCTACTCTGACCTCATCAAGGCCGGCATGAGCGACGACCAGATTGGCATGATGCCTATCTACATCGGCGTTGACGGCGAGGAGAACCAGGGCCTGTGCTCCGGCGGCGAGAACTACTGGTGCGTGAGCTCCCAGGCTTCCGAGGATGCTCAGAAGGCCACCGAGGACTTCATGTACTGGTGCGTCACCGCTGACACCCCGACCAGCATCATCGCCGACAAGATGGGTCTGACCGCTCCGTTCAAGAGCGCCAAGGAGACCACCAACGTCTTCTCGCAGCAGGCCGTTGCCATGGCCAAGGACGGCAAGAAGACCGTCGCTTGGGACTTCGTCTACATCCCCTCTGAGGAGTGGAAGAAGAACCTCAAGCAGGCTCTGATCGCCTATGCTGCCGACAACAGCAAGTGGGACGGCGTCAAGAACGCCTTCGTCGATGGCTGGAAGACCGAGAAGGCTGCTTCCGAGTAAGCAATTGCTGCCCAAGCTATCTGATTAGCGACAGGGGGCGGGCAGACGTTGGTTTGCCCGCCCCCTGCATATTGAAAGGACCCTTCTATGGGCAAAGCACTCAAGCGCTGGTGGCCGCTCTTTATGCTGCCCACGTGCCTGGCGTTTATGATCGGGTTCGTGATTCCCTTTATCCAGGGCTTCTATCTCTCGTTCTGCCAGTTTATTACCATTAACAACACGCACTTTGTCGGTATCGAGAACTACGTGCGCGCGCTGTCCGATCCGCAGTTTGCCACGTCGTTCTTCTTTACGGTGGCGTTTGCCTTCCTGTCGACGGTGCTCATCAACGTGATCGCCCTCGCCATTGCGCAGGCGCTCACCCGCAAGGCGCTCAAGGGCACTAACATCTTCCGTACGATCTTCTTCATGCCTAACCTGATTGGCGGCATCGTGCTGGGCTACATTTGGCAGATTCTGATCAACTGCCTGCTCTCCAACATCGGCGCCGACCTTATTGCCCTTAACTCCGCTGCCGGCTTCTGGGGCCTTATCATCCTGACCCTGTGGCAGCAGGTCGGCTACATGATGATCATCTACATCGCCGGTCTGCAGTCCATTCCGTCCGACTACATCGAGGCCGCCAAGGTTGACGGTGCCACGGCATGGCAGACGTTCTGGAAGGTTAAGATCCCCAATCTGATGCCGACGATTACCATCTGCCTGTTCCTG
>URWS01000138.1 GCA_900551605.1 uncultured Collinsella sp.
CAAAACCCGCACATGATAACCGCCCGCCTCACGAATGAGGCGGGCGGCATGAAGGGGGCTACGCTAGGCGTCTATACCCAAAACGTTAGGCGGAGCGCTTCGCCTCGAGCTTGGCCTGGGCGGCAGCAAGACGCGCGAGCGGAACACGGTAGGGCGAGCAAGACACGTAGTCCACGTCAGCCACGTTAAACAGGCCCTTGATGGACTTGGGGTCGCCGCCGTGCTCGCCGCACACGCCAAAGTGCATGTCGGGATTGGTGGCACGACCCTTCTCGACGGCCATACGCACCAGCTCAAGCACCGCCGCGTCGATGGTCTCGAAGGGGTTGTCCTTCAAGATCTTCTTGTGCATGTACAGCGGGATGAACTTGGCCTCGGCATCGTCGCGGGAGAAGCCGAAGGTGGTCTGGGTGAGGTCGTTGGTACCAAAGCAGAAGAAGTCGGCATGATGGGCGATCTCGTCGGCGACCATGCAGGCACGCGGCAGCTCGAGCATCGTGCCCACGGGAATAATGAGCTCGACGCCTTCCTCGGCGGAAACCTCGGCGATCACGCGCTCGATAACCTCGCGGGTCTGGACATGCTCGGCCGTGATGGAAACAAGCGGAACCATGATCTCGGGGCGCGGGTCAACACCCTCCTTGATAAGGCGAGCGGCAGCCGTGGCGACGGCGCGAACTTGCATGAGTGGCAGATCGCCAAAGACAACGGACAGGCGCACGCCGCGTAGGCCGAGCATGGGGTTCGACTCGACCATGCCGTCGATACGGCGCAGTCGGGCACGCAGGGCGGCAAGCTCCTCCTCGCTGGCACCAGCGGCTTCCTTCTTGGTGATGGCGACCTCGAGCTCGCGAGGATTATCCAAGAACTCATGAAGCGGCGGATCGAGCAGGCGGACGACCACATCGCGACCAGACATGGTCTTGAACATCGCCAGGAAGTCCTCGGTCTGAACCTTAAGCAGGTCGGACAGGGCCTGCTGCTTCACGGCCTCATCGTCAGACAGGATAAAGCTCTGGATGATGTTCTTGCGATCGCCCAGGAACATGTGCTCGGTGCGGCACAGGCCTATGGCCTCGGCGCCAAACTCGAGGGCAAGCTCGGCATCCTCGGGATTGTCGGCGTTGACGCGCACATGGTTGGCATGACCACAGGTCTCGTCCAGGCGAATCTCGTCGGCCCAGGACAGGATAGTGTCCAGGTCGCCGGTAAGCTCAGCGGAGACCAGGTCGACGGGACCGTCGACGACGATGCCCTGGGTGCCGTCGATGGAGATGACATCGCCCTCGTGCAATACGCGGTCGCTGCCCTCGATGCGCACGACCTTCTCGGCGGCGTCGATGTGGAAGCGTTCAACGCCGCAGACGCAGGGCGTACCCATGCCGCGGGCGATAACGGCGGCATGGCTCGTCTTGCCACCGTGGCTGGTCAGGATGCCCTCGGCGGCGACCATGCCCTTTAGGTCATCGGGGTTGGTCTCCCAACGAACCAGAATGACCTTGTGACCCTCGTTGGCGCGCGCGACGGCGTCATCGCTCGAGAACACGACCTCGCCCACGGCGGCACCGGGGCTGGCGTTAAGACCGCTGGCCAGCGCCTCGTACTTCTTGGAAGCATCGAACTGCGGGTGCAGGAGCTGGTCGAGCTGCGCGGGATCGATGCGGCTCACGGCCTCCTCGCGAGTGATCAGGCCCTCCTCGACCATTTCGATGGCGATGCGCAGGGCAGCGGTGGCAGTGCGCTTGCCCACGCGAGTCTGGAGCATCCAGAGCTTACCCTGCTCGATGGTGAACTCGATGTCGCACATGTCGCGATAGTGATCCTCGAGCGTCAGGAACACGCGCTCGAGCTCCTCACCTGCGGACTCGAGGCCCGGGGTGGTCTTGAGGTCGGCGATGGGCTCGGTATTGCGGATGCCGGCGACGACATCCTCGCCCTGGGCGTTGACCAGAAAGTCGCCGTAGAACTCCTTAGTGCCGTCGGCCGGGTTGCGCGTAAAGGCGACGCCGGTCGCGGAGGTCTCACCCTTGTTGCCAAAAGCCATAGCCTGGACGTTGACGGCAGTACCGAGCTCGTCGGAGATGCCGTGCTGTTTGCGGTAGATGCAGGCGCGCTCGTTCATCCAGCTGCCAAAGACGGCCTGGATGGCAAGGCGCAACTGGAGCTCCGGATCATGCGGGAAGACGGGCTTGCCGCCGGTGACCTCGAGCTCGGGATACAGGGCGGCCTCGACGTTCTCGGAGAAGATGCCCTTGAAGGTCTCGACGAGCTCCTGCAGGTCCTCGGCCGAAAGCTCGGAATCGACGCGGACGCCGGCGACCAAGCGTGCCTGGGTCAGTGCATTCTCGAACAGGTCGGCGTCGACGCCCATGACGACGTTGGAGAACATCTGGATAAAGCGGCGGTAGCTATCCCAGGCAAAACGCGGATTTTGCGTCTGGGCGATGAGACCCTGAACGGAGTCGTCGTTGAGGCCCAGGTTGAGGACCGTATCCATCATACCGGGCATGGAAAACGGAGCGCCCGAGCGAACCGACACGAGTAGCGGATCGGAGGCGTCACCGAGCTTCTTGCCGCAGCGGGCCTCGAGATCGGCCTCGGCGGCAACGATCTCGTCGAGTGCGCCTTCGGGCCAGACGTTGCCGGCGCCGGAGTACTCGACACAGGTCTGGCAGGTAATGGTAAAGCCACCGGGAACCGGCAGGCCGATGCGGCTCATCTCGGCAAGGTTTGCGCCCTTGCCGCCAAGCACGAAGTTCATGGACTTGTCGCCCTCAGTGACACAGGTGCCCTGGGCGTCGGTTCCAAAACGGTAAACCCTCTTGCAATCGCTCACGATACTTCCCCTTCCATGCACTTACGCGCACGACCGTGGTGACGAATCGACCCGCCGTATGCGAGTCGTGAGGGTACTATACGGCGAGCATTGAGCGGGCTTGCGCAGAGGACGCGGGGGTTGGTAAACGTGGTAAATATGGCGGTAAACGGTGGGTAAAGGTGGTTACCTTATGAAGATACCAATGCAAGAGGCTTGCAGGTCAAATGCCAGTTTCTTGCTAAATCGCTTTACCATTCTCGTGCATTATTTTTAGTTAGTTATTTTAGACGGGGCATTTTTAGCTACCCCAATAAACTAGCTTTGTTGGGCTCGACGGGTGGCGCGGCGGGCACGGGCTTCTTGGATTTCCTCCAAGTGGCTGATGATCTCGGGGGCGCTCTCCTCGATGGCTTCGCCGTCGGTGCGCACCACAAAGCAGCCCAGGCGCTTCATGAGGGCGCGAGCTTCCTCGAGCTCGCTGCGCACGCTCTCGGGCTCGGCATAGGAGCCGGCGACGGCACGGGCGTAGTCGTCGCCCAAGCGGCTATCGCGAATTTCGGAAATCACATCGACGGTCGAAATCAGGCCGAACAGGCGCATCGGGTCAACCTCGTAAATCGACTTCGGCGGCTCCATGCCATGGGCCAAAGGAACATTGGCAACCTTATAACCCTGATAGGCCAAAAACATCGACAGCGGCGTCTTGGACGTGCGCGATACGCCCAGCAGCACGATATCGGCACCCGACAGATCGTCGCAACCGCGCCCGTCATCGTGCTCAACGAAATACTCCATGGCCTCGATACGATGGAAATAGCGGTCATCGGTCCTGTGAATCACGCCCGCAACGCCCTTGGGCGGCACACCGATGAGCGACGACAGCACGGCGAGCGTCGGACCGATCAGGTCGACCGAGCGAATGTGCAGCATGCCCAAGTAGTCGAGCACACGAGCACGAAGGGCCGGGTCGACAATGGTGTGGAACACGGCGATATCGCGATGGTCGGCATCGACGCGCGGCCCCACAAATGACTTGACCTGCTCCACAGAGTTCACCTTGGGCAGGCGCAAGAGACGAAAAGCCCCTTCATCAAATTGCCCGGACGCCGCAAGCACCACCTCACAAGCGGTATCGCCGAGCGAGTCGGAGATAACGATAACGGTGGGACAAGCGGTGACCGGGCAATCCATGCGGGGCTCCTTTTGCGCTTACGCGCAGGCTGGCTTACTTTTTGCGGGCAAGCTCACCGATGTTGGCGATGCCGGAGAAAACGGCCTCGAAGCGGTTGAGCAGCTTAAGGCGATTATCGCGAAGCTGCTCGTCCTTGTCCATGACCATGACCTCGTCGAAGAAGCGGTCGATGGGGGCGCGCAGGGCGGCAAGGGCGGCAAATGCGGCCGGGTAGTCCTCGGCAGCAAGGGCGGCGTCGACAGCGGTCTGAGCAGCCTCGGAGGCGTCGGCAAGCGCGAGCTCGGCCTCGCCCATCAGGGCGCGGTCGTACTCCGCACCCAGCTCGGGCTTGGAGATGTGCGCGGCGCGGGCATAGGCGGTCGCCAGGTTATCGAACGTCTCGGCATCGTTCTTGCGGGCCTCGTCGAGGGCGGTGCAGCGGGCGAAGAAAACGGACGGGGCGATGATGTGCACCGCGGAGACGGCGGCAACGGTATCGGCCGGGATCTTTTCGTCGCGGGCCATGCTCACCAGGCGGCCATGGAAGAAGTCGCGAACCTGCTGGGCAACCTCGGCGGCGTCGAACTCAATGCCCTGCTCACTGTAGAGCTCGAGGGCGAAGTCGATGAGCGACGTGGGGTCGATCGGCAGGCGGTCGCGCAGGATGTTGATGATGCCGATAGCGGCACGACGCAGCGCGTAGGGGTCCGAAGAGCCGGTCGGGGGCTCGCCGATGGAAAAGATACCGGCGATGGTATCGAGCTTGTCGGCGCAGGCCACGATGCAGCCAGCGGTGCCCTCGGGCAGCTCGTCACCGGCAAAGCGAGGACGATAGTGATCGCGAATAGCATGGGCGACCTCGTCGTTCTCCCCCATCGCGGTCGCATAATAACCTGTCTCTTATACACATCTGACGCTGCCGACGATCGCATAAGTGTA
>URWS01000139.1 GCA_900551605.1 uncultured Collinsella sp.
GGGCTTGCAGCGACGGACCTCAGGACACTCTTACACCACGTCTGCGCGCGCGACCATTCATTCTCGTTAGGAAACCCATTTTATTGAACCTATGGGGAATAACGCTGTCTCGCTTTTGGACAAATAGGGATCTTCAGCACTCATTACAAGGAAATTTGCTGCTACTAAATTGGTGACAGTACTCATATTTGGCATTTTTTGACCACAGGGGTTCCGAGGGGGTTCCGAGGTGCCGTGGTTTCGCCCTTTTTGCGCCGAAGCGATACACTGTTGCCGTTTGATTTCTTCGCTCAAGGAGGATGCGCATGCCGTGCACAACGATTTTGGTTGGTAAGAACGCGAGCTACGACGGGTCGACGCTGGTCGCCCGCAACGAGGACTCGTCCAACGGGGTGTTTGAGCCCAAGCGCATGCGCGTGGTGCATCCCGACGAGCAGCCGCGTGTCTACACGAGCGTCCTGAGCCACCTGACCGTTGAGTTGCCCGACAATCCCATGCGCTACACGAGCGTCCCCGACGTCGTTCCCGGTCACGGTATTTGGGCCGAGGCCGGATTCAACGAGCTCAATGTTGGCATGTCCGCAACCGAGACGCTCACCACCAACGAGCGCGTCCGCGGTGCCGATCCGCTCGTGGACTATGTGCCCGCCAAGGGCAACGAGGGCGAGGACGGATACGTTCCGGCACAGTCCGGTGGCTTGGGCGAGGAGGACATGGTGACCCTGGTCCTGCCATACGCCAAGTCCGCCCGCGACGGCGTACGCATTCTGGGTGACCTGCTCGAGCGCTACGGCACCTACGAGAACAACGGCATCGCCTTTAGCGACGTGGACGAGATCTGGTGGCTCGAGACCATCGGCGGCCACCACTGGATTGCCAAGCGCGTGCCTGACGACGCCTATGTGACCATGCCCAACCAGCTGGGTATCGACAGCTTTGACCTGGATGACGCCGAGGGCGCCCAGGCCGACCACATGTGCTCCGCCGACTTGCGCGCCTGGATGGCCGAGTGGCATCTGGACCTGACGCTGGGCGTCGAGGGCGACGGCCCGGCTGCGGTCTTCAACCCGCGCGAGGCCTTTGGCTCGCACAGCGACAGCGACCACGTCTACAACACACCGCGCGCGTGGTACATGCAGCGCTGTCTCAACCCCAGCGACGTGTGGGATGGCCCCGACGCCGACTACACGCCCGAGAGCGACGATATCCCCTGGAGCCGCGTGCCCGAGCACAAGGTGACCATCGAGGACATCAAGTACGTACTCTCGAGCCACTACCAGGGCACGGAGTACGATTGCTACGGTAGCAAGGGCACGCCCGCTACGCGTGGCGCATATCGCCCCATCGGCATCAACCGCAACAGCCAGCTCGCCGTGTTGCAGCTGCGTCCCTATGCGCAGCCGGCCTATCGCGCCGTGCAGTGGATGGCGTTTGGTTCCAACTCGTTTAACGCGCTGGTTCCGCTGTACGCCAACGTCGAGACCATGCCCGAGTACTATGCCGACACGCAGGCTCGCGTGACGTCCGAAAACTTCTACTGGGCCAACCGCCTGATCGGCGCGCTGGCTGACGTCCGCTTCCATGAGTGCGGTCGCGCGGTCGAGGATTATCAGGAGAAGGTCGGTGGCATGGGCCACAAGCAGATCCATGACATCGACGCTGCCGTAGCCGCTCTGCCCGAGGCCGAGGTGCCTGCCGAGCTTGCACGCGCCAACGAGGAGTTTGCCGAGCGTGTTCGCGTAGAGACCGATGCTCTACTGGGCAAGGTGCTCTACACCACGAGCTGCGCCATGAAGAACTCTTTCGCGATGAACGACAACGTGAGGTAGGGATTCCCCGTCGATCGAATAGCGCTAAAACGCTTTGTCGCTTTCACTCAATCTTGGGTACAAGAACGCCAATGCAGTTGTTTGTGATTGGAGACAACCATGGTTATGAAACTCGATCAGCTTGTTAACGGCGCCATCAACGTTGGCTTTGGCGCTGCCGCCGTTGCCGTCGAGGGCAGCAAGAAGGTTCTCGACGACCTCAGTACCAAGGGCGAGCAGGTGCGCAAGGACGCAGGCGCCCCCGATATCGCCCGCAGCGTGTCCGATATGTTCGAGCAGGCCGGCGGCACCATCTCCGACCTGACCGAGCGCTTGGGCATGCAGGGCGAGACCGCGGCCCAGCGCGTGCTTGACGAGCTCATCCTTGCCCGGGTCCGCGTCATGACCGCCCCGGAGCGCACGGCCTTCCTGGCCCATGTGCGCGACATCGTCGATTCGGTCGAGGACAACGTGACCTCGGTGCCCGTCGAGTCCGTTGAGCCCGACGATGCGAAGGATACCGAAGAGGCCGAGTAGCAGCGCAGATGGCAGATTCCACCACCGATTACAACAATCTAGATCCCTTGGGTGACGAGGCGGCGGTTGTCGATGAGGTCGATGCCGCCGTCTCGGGCGCTCGCAAGAAGCCGCGCGCTGTCGATATGGTCCCCGAGGAGCCCGACGCGATGGCGCCGGACGAGGAATACCAGCTCACGCCGGCGGGTCGCCGCGAGCGCATCGGGCAGATTGTTCGCCTGGTCAAAAAGTACCGCGTGTGGGATAACCTCACGCCGGTTCGTTTGCGCCGCCTGCTCGAGGAACTCGGCCCCATGTTCGTCAAGATGGGGCAGATTTTGGCCAACCGGTCCGAGATTCTGCCGCAGCGCTTTTGCGACGAGCTGCGTCGTCTGCGCTCCGACGTGGAGCCGGTGCCGTACGAGGTCGTACTCAGCTGTCTGGAAGAAGAATACGGCCTGCGCCTGGGGGAGATGTTCGATGCGATCGACCCCAACCCGCTCGGTAGCGCGTCGCTCGCGCAGGTGCACCGCGCTCGTCTGGTGACGGGCGAGGACGTGGCCGTCAAGGTGCAGCGCCCCGGTGCGCAGCAGGTTATGGCACAGGACATCGATATCATCCGCTCGGTGGTGCGCATCGTTTCCAAGTTCGTCAACACCGATCAATTCGTTGACCTGCACGGCGTAGTCGAGGAGTTGTGGACCTCGTTTCGCGAGGAGACCAACTTTTTGGCCGAGGCCAAAAACCTCAACGACTTCTACGAGTTCCATAAGAGCGTTCATGGCGTGACGTGCCCTAAATCCTATCTGGACCTGTGCACCGAGCACGTGGTGGTTATGGACTACGTCGACGGCATTTCGATCGCCGATCCTGAACGCTTGGTGGCCGAGGGCTATGACTTGGAAAAGATCGGTGCCGCGATTGTCGAGGACTACTCGACGCAGGTGCTCGACGACGGCTTTTTCCATGCCGACCCGCATGCGGGAAACATCATTCTCAAGGACGGCATCGTTTACTTTATCGACTTGGGCATGGTCGGACGCATGTCGAGCCACGACCGTGGCATCGTTAAGGACATGATTTTCGCCGTGGCCGAGGGTGACGTGCCCAAGCTCAAGGATTCGCTCATGCGCTTCGCCGTGACGCGTGGCGACTCGGCTGAGCTCGATCATTCGGCCTTTTTGTCCGACTTGGACTTTATCGTGGCTGACTTTGCGGGACTTGACCTGAAGGATCTGGATATCGGCGAGTTTTTGACCTCGCTGCTCAATCTGGCGCGCAAAAATGACGTTGAGCTGCCGAGCGTGGTGACGATGTTCGCGCGCGGCATGGTGACGCTCGAGGGTTTGTTGACCGAGTACATGCCCAACGTCAACATGATTCAGATCATCCAAACGCACATTAAAAACGAGAAAAGCACCTATGCGCGCGTGCGCGACATGGGGCGCGATCTTGCCGCGAGCAGCTATCGCGCGGCGAAGGGTTCACTCGAGGCGGCTGAGTACCTGGGGCTGGCTTCGCGTATGCTCACACGCGGCCAGCTTAAGGTGAACACGCAGATCATGAGCAGCGATAAGGCGCTGCGACAGCTGGGCGGAATTATCGATCGCATGTCGATGGCAATTGTGATCGCCGGCCTGTTTATCGGTTCGTCGGTGGTGTACTACGCACGCATCGAGCCGGTTGTGTTTGGTATCCCGGTCATTGGCTTTATGGGCTACGTGAGCGCGCTGGTGCTGGCGCTTATGTTGGGCCGCAATATCTGGCTCAACAGCCACGGCGGGAAGCACTAGAGGCTGCGACCGTCACCGCATTTTCCTATCGCAAACAATAGCTTTTACCTTGGGCTTCGCCTGTGTGCGGGGCCCTTTTGCGTGATACCATTTTGACGGTAATAATCGATGGCCTAGATGGTGGTGCGGAGACGCACGAACGCACGGTTTTCCTGCGCGTTTGGGAGAATCGGGGTGCAAGTCCCCGGCTGTACCAGTAACCGTAATTCCTCTTGGCTCGGGATGTTCGCGTCGCAGATCGGACGACGCGCCTGAGCCGTTAAGGTTAAGTCGGATCGCCTCCCATCTTGCATGCGGCTGCGGCGTATGCCGCCGGTGTGCATAGGGCTCTGGAGGGAAGGGGGACCCCGATGGGGGAACTCGGGCGTAACATGCGCGATGACGTGGGGCAGCCTCAAGGCAACGCTCCAAGTGCAGACAGTAGGAGACAAATGGATATGATTGAGGACGAGCGCCAGCGCGTCTCGCATCGCCGTGGCGCAATTGCACGCGGCGTAGCCAAGCGCGGCCTGGTGGCATTCCTGGCCTTCGCGATGGCCTTCAGCACCACGCCGGCTCAGCTGTGGGCCGAGGGCGCCGAGGGCATTGCCGGGGCCGTGGCTCAGGCTACGACGCCGGGCGAGGACGCAGCGCTTGCGGGCGGTGCCGCTGAGCAGAGCGGCGCCGAGGCTTCGGATTCCGGGAGCGCGCCTGCAGCTAGTGCCGCTACAACAGAGGCAGCAACTGGCGACGAAGGCTCAGCGACGGGGGAGAGCCCTGCCACGAGCGAACAGTCTTCGACGGCATCCACTGGCCAAGCAGGATCTGCC
>URWS01000140.1 GCA_900551605.1 uncultured Collinsella sp.
CCCCGGCGACCCTGACGCCGTGGTGGAGACCTACGAGCAGGTGCAGCAGCTGATCTGCAAGGTGCCGGTCTTTGGTATTTGTCTTGGTCACCAGATGATCAGCCTGGCCTGCGGTGCCCAGATGGAAAAGCTTAAGTTCGGTCACCGCGGTGGCAACCAGCCGGTCATGAACCTGGTAAGCCGTCGCGTGGAGATCACCGCGCAAAACCATGGCTTTGGCCTGCTGTTCCCCAGCTTGGGCAAGCTTGTCCCCGAGCTTTCCGGCGGCGAGACCGAGCATGCGGCCGATGGAGATCTGCGGGTCTGGGTGCGCCGCGGAATCGCGCCGGTCGTGATGAACAAGCGCTTTGGCCGCATTCGCCTAACACATGTGAACCTCAACGACGGCACCGCCGAGGGCATTCAGCTGCTCGACGCCCCGTGCTTCTCGGTCCAGTATCACCCCGAGGCCTCGCCTGGCCCCACCGATGCCCGCTATCTCTTTACCGCCTTTACGCGACTCATGGACGGCGAGGAGAACTACCTGGACATCGACACCGCGAAGGACCGCCTGGCTGGCTGGAATTTCGCCGAGACTGAGACCGAGGAGAACTAACATGCCGAAACGTACTGACATCAAGCGTATCCTCGTTATTGGCTCGGGCCCCATCGTCATTGGCCAGGCCTGCGAGTTCGACTACTCTGGCGCCCAGGCCTGCAAGGTGCTCAAGGAGGATGGCTTTGAGGTCATCCTGGTCAACTCCAACCCGGCGACCATCATGACCGACCCGGGCTTGGCCGACCGCACCTATGTTGAGCCTATCACCGCCGAGTTTATCGAGCGCGTGATCAAGAAAGAGCGCCCGGACGCGCTGCTGCCCACGCTGGGCGGCCAGACCGGTCTGAACGCCGCCGTCGAGCTGGCAAAGGACGGCACGCTCGACAAGTACGGCGTCGAGATGATCGGCTGCGACCTGGCCGCTATCGAGCGCGGCGAGGACCGCAAACTCTTTAACGAGGCCATGGCCGAGATCGGCCTGGAGGTCGCGCGCTCGGGCTATGCCTACAGCGTGGCCGACGCCGAGGCTATCGCCGAGCGCGTGGGCTATCCCTGCGTACTGCGCCCGAGCTTTACCCTCGGTGGCGCCGGCGGCGGCATCGCGCATACCCACGAGGAGCTCGTCTCCATCGTGAGCCAGGGCCTTGAGCTCTCGCCTGCCCATGAGGTGCTGGTCGAGGAGTCCATCGAGGGTTGGAAAGAGTATGAGATGGAGGTCATGCGCGACCACGCCGGCAACGGCATCATCGTGTGCTCCATCGAGAACCTCGACCCCATGGGCGTGCACACCGGCGACTCCATCACCGTGGCGCCAGCGCAGACCCTCTCCGACCTTGAGTACCAGCGCATGCGTGTCGCGTCGCTCGCCATTCTGGAGAAGATTGGCGTCGAGACCGGCGGCTCCAACGTGCAGTTTGCCGTGAACCCCCAGACCGGCCGCCTGATCGTCATCGAGATGAACCCGCGCGTGAGCCGTTCGTCCGCACTGGCCTCCAAGGCCACGGGCTTCCCCATCGCCAAGGCCGCCGCGCGCCTGGCCGTGGGCTATACGCTCGACGAAATCGTCAACGACATCACCAAGGCAACGCCCGCCTGCTTTGAGCCCACGATTGACTACTGCGTGGTCAAGGTACCGCGCTTTGCCTTCGAGAAGTTCAAGGGTACCGACCCCACGCTCACCACGCGCATGAAGGCCGTGGGCGAGATCATGGCGATCGGCCGCACCTTTGAGGAGGCCTTTGGCAAGGCCATGCGCTCGCTGGAGGACGGACATCAGGGCATTTGCGCCGGTGGCAAGGAGGGTGCCGACAAGCTGAGCGACGACGAGCTCGCTCAGGCCGTGGCAACCCCGACCGAGCACCGCATCTTCTTTGTGGTCGAGGCCCTGCGCCGTGGCTGGGACATCGCCCACATCCATGCCATCTGCGGTATCGATCCGTGGTACCTCAACCGTATCAACGACATGGTGCAGGTCCAGGAGAGCATCCGCGGCCTGCGTGTGGAGGATATCGACGCCGACGCGATGCGCCTGCTCAAGCAGTACGGCACGAGCGACGCCGAGATCGCCGCGCTGACCGGCTCGGACGAGCGCTTTGTGCGCGCCTATCGCAAGGGTCTGGGCGTGGTTCCCAGCATGAAGACGGTCGATACCTGCGCGGCCGAGTTCTCGAGCGCCACGGAGTACCACTACAAGACGTACGAGAACATCTACCGCACGAGCCCGGATGCCAAGAAGTGCGTGGCTCCCGACGAGACCACGCCGGCGGACAAGCCCAAGGCGATGATCTTGGGTGCCGGCCCCAACCGCATTGGCCAGGGTATCGAGTTCGATTACTGCTGCGTGCACGCGAGCTACGCGCTGGCGGCCCGCGGCTTCGAGACCATCATGGTCAACTGCAATCCCGAGACCGTTTCGACTGACTACGACACCTCGGACCGCTTGTACTTTGAGCCGCTCACCTACGAGGACGTCATGGACGTTATCGATGTCGAGCGCCCCGACGGCGTCGTGGTGACGCTCGGCGGCCAGACTCCGCTTAAGCTGGCGCGCATGCTCGAGGAGAGCGGCGTGAACATTATGGGCACCAAGCCCGACGCCATCGATTTTGCCGAGGACCGCGAGCGCTTCGCCGCTCTGCTCGACAAGCTGGGCATCATGTACCCGCCGGCGGGCCAGGCCACCTCGTTTGAGGAGGCCGAGGCCGTGGCCGCGCACATCGGCTATCCGCTGCTGGTGCGCCCGAGCTATGTGCTGGGCGGCCGCGGCATGATGATCGCCTACGATGCCGAGCATCTGCGCGATTACATGGCCGAGGCCGCGCGCATTAGCCCCGACTACCCGGTGTATCTGGACCGCTTCCTGGAGGGTGCGATCGAGTCCGATGTCGATGCCCTATGCGATGGCGAAGAGGTCTACATCGGCGGCATTCTGGAGCATATCGAGGAAGCCGGTATTCACTCCGGCGACTCCGCGACCTGCATCCCGCCGTTCAGCTTTAGCGAGAGCCTGCAGGCGAAGCTCCGCGAGACCACGCGCCGCATCGCGATGGCGCTGGGAGTCCGCGGTCTGGTCAACGTGCAATATGCCATCAAGGGCGAGACCGTCTACGTGATCGAGGCCAACCCGCGCGCCAGCCGTACCGTGCCGTTTATCTCCAAGGCCACCGGTGTGCCGCTGGCCAAGTGCGCGGCGCGCATCATGGCAGGCGATTCCATCGCGAGCTTGGGCCTGCCGAGCGACGAACGTCAGCTGGACTGGTTCTGCATGAAGGAAGCCGTCATGCCCTGGGGTCGTTTCCCGGGCGCCGACGTCATCCTGGGGCCCGAGATGAAGTCGACGGGCGAGGTCATGGGCATCGCCAAGAGCTATCCCGAGGCATACGCCAAGACGCAGCTGGCGATCGACTACAAGCTGCCCGACCCGAGCGCCGGCAAGGTATTCATCAGCGTGTGCGACCGCGACAAGCGCCACATCCTTTCGGTCGCGCGTATCCTGCGTTACCTGGGCTTTGACATCTGCTCCACCGAGGGTACGGCGCGCGTGCTGCGTGGAGGCAACGTGACGTGCGAGATCGTGGAGAAGATTAGCGGCCCGCACGACGGCGAGCGCCCCAACATCGGCGACCTCATCGCCGATGGCAAGATCGCGGTGATCATCAACACGCCGTACGGTCCGGGCTCGCGCGGCGACGGCTATCTGCTGCGCACCGAGGCAGTGCGACGCGGTGTGACCTGCGTGACCGCGATGTCTGCCGCCAACACGTACGTGAGTGCCATCGAGGCGGTGCGCGAGGACCAGCAGGGTCACGGCAGCGCCAACGACATGGGCATGGACGTCATCGCCCTGCAGGACCTGCCGCAGCACACGGTGTAGGCTGAGCTGTCCGGTCGGGGCGGGAGGCGGACACTTTCTCTCGGAAACTGGGCTTCGCGAAGTTTTCCGAGAGAAAGGACCGCCTCCCGCCCCGGCCTGCGGTGACTCGGTAGCACCGTGTGCTGCCGAAGGGGCTTTGTGCGATGACTAGGGCTGAATAGAAAATGAGTGTGGGATCCGCCGTTCGTTCGAACGGCGGATCCCACGTTTTGGATTTATTGGGCTGTGGCGGTGAAGGTTGTTTTGTCGGCGGCGATGTGCACGTGCAGTTTTGCCTGGCCGTCGCAACTGATGAGCACGCCTACCTCGAACGGGGTTCCCGTCTTGTCGTAGGTCGAACGCACGATGCGCATCGCCGCCTTGCCGGTGTTCTGTCCCAAAAGGCGCGCCTCATGCTTGTCGAGGTTGACCGTCTCGTAGACGGCATCGACGCTTGCGGGCAGGATGCCGGTCTTTTCCGCGATATAGGCGTAGAGCGAGCCATCCACGTCTTTGCGCGTGAGCTCGGGGCAAAGCGACACGGGGATATAGACGTAGTTGAGCTCCATGGGTTTGTCGTTGGCGAGACGCAGGCGGCGAATCTCCCAGACGGGTGTCCCTTCGGGCACTTTGAGCCCAGAGGCGATGCCGCGGACGGCCGGTATGCTTGAAAAGGCGAGAATCTGCGAGCTCGGAACCCGTCCCGCTTCGCGCATCCGCGCGCTGAAATTCAGAGCCAGGTCGATGCCGGGTGCTGAAGTTTGGGGCTTGATGAACGTGCCCTGCCCGCGTTTGCGCACCACGCGCCCCTCGATGACGAGATCTTGGAAGCAACGGCGCACGGTCGCGCGCGATAGCTCCAGCCGCTCACAGATTTCGAGCTCGCGTGGCAGCGGCGTCTTGGTGTCGAACGCCTGGCTGGCGATAAGCAGAGCGATTCGATGTTTAAGTTGGACATAGAGCGGCGTATCACCGCTGCGATCGAAGGGTTCGGAGGCGAGAAACGAGATCATGTCCATGGGGTACCTCCATGT
>URWS01000141.1 GCA_900551605.1 uncultured Collinsella sp.
AAAACGTGTTTGCGGCAAGGGTGGCAAGCCCGCCCAACGGTCAAAAATCGCAGGCAAGCGGCCTAGTCATTGGGGACGTTCTTAAATGCCGACTACAGCGGCAGGCCTTGGCCGAGCATGGCTATGGCGCTCATCAGGACCAGCATGCCGGCAGCGTAGGGCAGCACCGCGCCTAGGAGCTCGGCATCCTTACCGCGCACGTGCACGGCGGCAAGACCAATGGCGAGTGTCTGCGGCGAGATCATCTTACCGGCGGCGACGCCCAGGGCGTTCAACGCGACCATCCAGTAGTCGCTCACACCCAGCGCAGTTGCAGCCTGGCTCTGAATGGGGCCAAACAGCATGCCCGAAGATGTGCCCGAACCGGTCACTAACGCACCGACCGCACCGATCCACGGAGCCAGAATCGGGTACAGGCCGCCGGCGACCGCAATGCAAAACGCGCTGATCGACGAAATCATGCCGGCATAGCCCATCACCTTGGCGCAGCCCAGCACCGAAAGCATGGTGATAACCGTCGGCATCATCTGCTTCACAGTCGCGGCCAGCACCTCGCCCATCATTCGCGGCGAAGCACCCTGAATGGCACCGCCGACAAACGCCGCCAGGAAAATCCAGACGCCCGGCGTGTTGATCCACGAAAACGTAAGCGTACCGGGATTCTCACCGCAATACACCTGCACGTGGCTCGCAAACGGCGCGAGCGCGGCATGTACAGCGGGCACCAGGTTAGACGTGCCCAGCAGCAACACAAAGATCAGGATGAAGCACGACCAGGCCGAAAGCGCCGACTTAACGGTGAGCTTCTCCCCCGCCTCGATATTCATGTGGAAGCGCGCATCCAGGTGGCCGGACTTCTCGGCGCGCATGGCAAGCGCGGCGGTCAGCGCAAGCGACACGATGGAGCCTACGACCACGGCCAGCTCGGGACCCACAAACATGGCGACGACCAGGGCCGCACCAACAAAGGACACACCAGAAAGCAGTCCCACGCCGGCAACGCCGTTCAGGCGCTCTGCAACGCTTGCAACATTGCCCTGATCATCGGCAACACGACCCGCAACCAGCACGATAAGCAGCGGCATCGCCACAAAGAAGGGCGCGAGCTGCACCAGCTGAACGGTAGCCAAATGCAGGGAATCCAGGCCCACCAGGTCGGCAACGGACACCGTGGGAATGCCGATAGAGCCGTAGGGCGTGGGCACACCGTTGGCTAGCAGGCAGATCAGCACGGCAGGCACGGCCTCAAAACCAAGGCCCGCGAGCATGCCGGCGGGAATGGCAACGGCGGTACCAAAGCCGGCCATGCCCTCCATAAAGCCACCGAAGCACCAGGCCACGAGCAGCGCCAGCAGACGGCGGTCGCTGCTGATGGAGGTGATCATGCTGCCGATCACCTCCATGGCGCCCGTACGAACGCACAGGTTATACGTGAACACCGCGGCGATGATCACCAGGACGATGGGCCACAGAGCCATCAAAAAACCTTCGAGCGAGGCGGTCGCGATCTGCGCTGCCGGCAGGTGCCACCATGCGAAGGCAAGCAAGCACGAAAGGACAAACGATCCGATAGCGGCCTTCCAAGCTGGCCATTTAATGCACAGCAGCATCACGACCAGCCAAATAATCGGCACAAGAGCCAGTAAGAATGCGGCGACGTCCATAGGTAGAAGCTCCTTGGTGCCGCGTGGGCGGCATCGGGGGGGGTGTCACAAAACTTCAACAGGATACCGCACGTTTACCGACAAATTACAGCCGCCTGCCGAAATTATTGAACAACCTGTTCAAAAACACGAGCGAACACCGTCGCGTCTATACTAGAGCGCAGCAATAGAAAGGACTCCGCTTTGAGCATCACGCCCCTCGATAGCATTCGCCGCGCCATCGCCCGCCGCAACGGCATCTCCAACCCCGCTGCATCGAGAGATGGCGCCGCGAAGGCCCAGGGCGGTCGCATCGAGAACGGCCTCTTCCCTGCCTCGCACACTGCCGAGGAACTCGCACGCATCCAGGAGTTGAGTCATCGCAACGCCGGCGGCCCCGACAGCAGTCAGGCCACGCGCCGTCGCCGCGAGCGCGATCGCCAGCCCGGCCCCATCCACCGCATGGTCAACGCTTGGTGGAACCGTCTGCTCGGCGCCGTCTACGGCGGCGGGTTCTCCACGCAAGAGGCTGAATACGAAGAGCACGCCACCCGCCGCGATTACCTTTGGAACACCCTCGGCACCGCCGTGTGGGGCTTGGCGTTTCCGCTGCTCACCATCGTGTCTACGCAGCTCGTGGGCGCCGAAGAAGCCGGCAAGTTCTCCATCGCCTTTGTCACCGGCACGCTCATCATGATCGCGTGCAACTACGGCGTGCGCAATTTCCAGGTCTCGGATATCGACGAAAAGACGTCCTTTGCCTCCTACCAGCTCAACCGCTGGCTTTGCGGGACGCTCGCCCTAGGCTGCGGCCTCATGTACAGCAGCGCCCGCGGCTATGACGCGCAGATGGCCACGATCGGCCTAGGCGTCTACCTGTATAAGGTCATCGACGGCATCGCCGACGTGTACGAGGGCCGCCTGCAGCAGGCCGACAAGCTCTACCTGGCCGGCATGAGCCAAACGCTACGCTCCGTCGGCGTCATCGCGGTCTTCAGCGTGGCACTGTTCCTCACGCGCAGCATGCCCATCGCGGCCATGGCCATGGGCATCGCCGCGATCGCCTCGCTCGTGCTGGTCACCGCGCCGCTCGCCCTGCTCGAGACCGAAAAATCGCGCCGCGTGAGCCTGCGCGAGGTCGGCCACCTGTTTGTCCAGTGCGCCCCACTCTTTGGCGCGCTATTCCTGTTCAACCTTATCGAGAGTATGCCCAAGTTTGTGATGGAAGGAACACTGGCCTACAAATACCAGCTGTACTTTAATGCCCTGTTTTTTCCAGCTCAGGCTATTCTGTTGAGCATTGGATTTGTCTATAAACCGCAGCTCCTGCGCTTGTCGAGCATTTGGGCTAATCCTCGTAAGCGTCGTCGCTTTGACCTGATTATTGTTGCCGTTATGGCGCTGATCGTGGTCATCACCGGCGTGTGCGCCGCATTTATGGCAGGTCCCGGTATTCCCCTCATGAGCTTTATGTACGGTCTCAGCTTTGAGCGCTACCGTACGCTGGCGCTGCTGATGGTCGTCGCCGGCGGCGTCACCGCGGCCATCGATTTTATCTACGCCATCATCACGGTATTGCGCCACGCTGGCGACGTCACCAAGATCTACCTGATCTGCTTCGCCGTAAGCGTGGTGCTGCCGGTGATCCTGATTAAGCTGCTGGGTCTGATGGGCGCTGTGGTGAGCTACCTAGCCATCATGGCCCTACTCCTGGTGCTGCTGATTATCGAGTACGCCCACATCCGCCAACGCATCGAACGCGACCGCAACCCATACGGCGCCTAACGCCCACCTTGGTACATTGGGGAAAGATACGTCGATGTTTTGGCACCAACCTCTTGCGCCGTTATTCCCCGGGGCGAATATTCGCGTAGAACTCCGCCCCATCATCGAGCCGCAGGATGCCCACGCGGCCGAACTCGGAGCCGGTGGCGGCAGCGCAGTCGATGTCGATGCGATCGGGCACACCGGCAGTGTCCTCGCCGCCCAATCGCACGATCTGCCCGCGTCCCGATTCCTCATCGAGCCCCGCCAGACCACCGACCTCGCAATAGCGCCCAAGCGATACCGTGGGCGTGTGACCGCTCACCACGACCGGACCCTTGCCCTCGGCAGAAAGCAGCCCGGTCGGCACATCCCAATAGCCGTGACGAATCCACAGCAGGTCATCGGACGACTGCACCGCGAGCATCTGCTGCAGCAGCTCGCGATCGGCACTCACCGCACCGACGCCATTGGCACAATCGACACCATGCTCAAGCAAAAACGCGCACGCCGCCTTCATCTCGATTCCAGCATGTACCAGCAGATACGGGCGCTCCTCGGTCTCGACCACCGCGTAGAGCGGCAGCGCGGCCATCCATCGCACGAGCTCCTCGTATGCCTCAAATTCCATGTCGTTGAGCTGCTCGCGCGTCGTCCAGCCACCGTTGATATCCCAGGTCTCGGCATCGAGCGGATCCTGGCCAATGATGGCATCGAGCATGATCTGCTCGTGATTGCCCTTGAGCACGCGGGCGTTGGGCAGCGAGCGCACGAGCTTAATAACGCCGACCGGATCGGGCCCGCGATCGATCATGTCGCCCAGCACGTACAGCGTGTCGTCGGACGTCAACGAGATCTTAGACAGGGCCTCGTCAAGCGCACGCACGTGCCCGTGAGCATCAGATGTCACATAGATCGCCATGGTACGCCTCTCCTTGCATTGCGGCCGAAGCCCGGCTCCGCAACTAAAACTTCAAGTTGAACTTAAACGTTACCCATTGTACTCCGTTGCAATAAAGCTGGAAAGGGTTTCCGAGCAGAGGCACAGACGGCAGCCGTCTATGACGATATCGCGCACGCCCGCAATCCAACCCCATAAACCCACCATCTTTGGGTACAAATAACCGCAGGCAACTGACCGTGCCACGCCAACCACCCAGGAGCGGACACCATCTATGAACCAGATCCTTCTTTTTATCGGCCTCGTCATCATTTTGTGCCTGACCATCAAACCCGTCGGCAAAAAGCTCCCCTTCCCCACCCTGCTTATCTTTATCGCGCTCGGCATGCTGTTGGGCGTCAACGGCCCGGCGCATATCGACTTTAGCGACTACGCGCTTACCGAAACCGTCTGCAGCACGGCGCTGCTGTTCATCATGTTCTACGGCGGCTTTAACACCAATATCGACCGCGCCAAGCCCGTCGCTGCGCCGGCGGTGCTGCTGAGCACGCTCGGCGCTGTCTCTTATACACATCTCCGAGCCCACGAGACTAAGGCGAATCTCGT
>URWS01000142.1 GCA_900551605.1 uncultured Collinsella sp.
GATTCGCCTTAGTCTCGTGGGCTCGGAGATGTGTATAAGAGACAGGTGTTGGTGGCGTCGGCGAGCGCCTGGGCGTGCGCCTCGAGCCACTCGATGCAGGCCTCGGGGTAGCAAGCCAGGACGATGATGTCGCATTCGCCGAGTGTCTTGTCGTTGAGCTCTCCGGCGACAGTGCCCATGCTGGCGGCCGTCATGACATCGTCATCGGGGTCCCAGGCCAGCACGCGGACGCCCGCCTGCGCATAGCCGCGGGCAAAGCTGCCGCCGATGAGGCCAAGGCCGACGATGCCGGCGCACTTGGGGCCGCCCTGGTTAACGCGCGCGTTTCTCACCGTACCCATGGGCTACTCCATGGTCTCTTGGCAGACAACCTCGCGGATGGCTCGGATGCGGCGCATGGTGTCGTCGAACTGATCGGGGGTGAGGGCCTGGGCGCCGTCGGACCAGGCGCGGCTCGGCTCGTCGTGGACCTCGATCTCCAGGCCGTTGGCACCGCAGGCGGTCGCGGCGAGCGCCATCGGCTCAACGTAGCGGGTGTAGCCGGTGGCGTGGCTGGGGTCGGCGACGACGGGCAGGTGCGACAGGTGGTGCAGCACCGGCACGGCGTTGAGGTCGAATGTGTTACGGGTGCGGGTCTCGAAGGTGCGGATGCCGCGCTCGCACAGGATGACGTTGTCGTTGCCCTCGCTCATGATGTACTCGGCGGCCATGAGCAGCTCATCGATCGTGCCGGACATGCCTCGCTTGAGCAGAATCGGAGTCTGGGTCTTGCCGACCTCCTTGAGCAGGGGGAAGTTCTGGGCGTTGCGGGCGCCGATCTGCATGACGTCGATCTTCTTGTCCAGGAAGACCTGCACGTCGCGCGGGTCCATGATCTCGGTGACGATCGGCATGTCGAGCTCGGCCGATGCCTCGCACAGCAGGTCGAGACCGGCGGGGCCCATGCCCTGGTAGGCGTACGGGGAGGTGCGGGGCTTGTAGGCGCCGCCGCGCAGCATCGTGGCGCCAGCGGCCTTTACGCGGCGGGCGATGCGGATGAGGTTCTCGCCCTCGACGGAGCAGGGGCCGGCGATGACTTGGAACTGGTCGCCGCCGATCTTGACGCCGTGGCCACAGTCGATGACGGAGTCCTCGGGGTGGAACTTGCGGTTGGCGCGCTTGAACGGCTCGGAGACGCGCTGCACGCGCTCGACGACGTCCATGGACTCGAGCAGGAACGGGTCGATCTTGGTGGTATCGCCCACGAGGCCGATGATGGTCTCGTTCTCGCCGCGCGAAACGTCGGTTTTGAGACCCTTTTTCTCAATCCAGCTGACGATATGGCCGACGGCCTCGTCGCTGGCGCTCTGCTTTAGAATTGCAATCATGGTGTGCCTCTCACCTCGATGGATAACCCTTGCAAAAACGGCCCGCATCGCGAGCCGTGTATATATGGTGCATGAGAGTTTATACTATCTGACTCGCTTTTGCCTTCTAAAGTGGGTCGTTGCGCCGCGTCTTCCTCGGAATTGCAAAGCTTTTTCTTTTATTTTGATAGCCCGTGGTGCACTTGGGTATAATGCCAAACGTTGGCCCTATTAGCTCAGGGGATTAGAGCGTCTGCCTCCGGAGCAGAAGGCCGTTGGTTCGAATCCAACATGGGGCACCATCGAACGTAAGACCGTCCGAACCTCGCATGGTCCGGGCGGTTTTCTTATACCGACGCGACGTGATGGGACGTGGTATGGCAGCAACGGATATCGAGCGCGGACTCTCGACCGCCGAGGTCGAGGAGCGCATCGCCGCCGGTAAGATCAACCGCAACATGGAGCTCAAGACCAAGTCGGTCAAAGAGCTCATCATCGAGAACCTCTGCACGCTGTTCAATTTGATCAACGTGATCTTGGCGTTCCTGGTCATTTTGACCGGTTCGTTTAAGAATCTGACGTTCCTGTTCGTGGTGTTCTTGAACACCGCTATCGGCGTCATTCAGTCCATGCGTTCCAAGAAGATGGTCGATAAGCTCACGCTTCTGACCTCTAAGAAGGCCATCGCGGTGCGCGACGGTGCCGAGGTGGAGCTCGACTTGGACCAGATCGTGCTCGACGACATCATTCGCCTCGGGCGCGGCGACCAGATTCCCGCTGACGCCGTGGTGGTTTCGGGCGAGGCGCTCGTGAACGAGAGCTTGCTGACGGGCGAGAGCGACCTTATTAAGAAGCAGCCTGGTTCTGAGCTCATGAGCGGCAGCTTTATCGACTCGGGCCTGCTGCGCGCCCGCGTGATCCATGTCGGCGCCGACAACTACGTGGCTAAGATCAATAACGAGGCCAAATACGTCAAAAAGGTCAATTCCGAGATCATGAACGCGCTTAACGCCATCGTGCGCTTTGCGAGCATCATCATGATCCCGCTCGGTTTGGCGTTGTTTGCCTCGAGTGTGAGCGAGCTGTGGGATGCCGCGGGAACCCCGGGCGATAGCGCGCTTTCGTGGTGCTTCTCCGAGCTGTTGGCTGGCCATGTGCCTTCGTCGGCGCTGCTGTCCACGGTGGGTGCCCTGCTGGGCATGATCCCGCAAGGCTTGGTGCTGCTGACCTCGTCGGTGCTCGCCATCGCCACGGTGCGTCTGGCCCGCCGCAAGGTGCTGGCGCAGCAGCTCTACTGCATCGAGACGCTCGCTCGCGTCGACGTGCTGTGCCTGGACAAGACGGGCACCATCACGTCGGGCCGCATGGAGGTCGAGGGCACGTATCCGCTGCCGGTTGAGGGCGTGAGCCTAGGCGCCGGCTCTGACGAGGCGGCTGTTCCCGTCGATTCCACGGTGCTCGATTTTGCGCTGGCTAACGTCGCACGTGCGACTTCGGCCGATGCCAACGAGACCTGCCAGGCGCTGCTCAACTATTACGCCGATCGCCCGGTCGAGGTGTCTGAGCCGCTGTCGGTCATTCCGTTCTCGTCCTCCAAAAAGTGGAGCGGCGCGTCGTTTGCGCAGGGCTCCTATGTGATGGGTGCGGCGCAGTTTGTGCTCTCTGATCGTGCGTTTGCCCAGGTCGAGAACCGTGTCGCCGAGCTTGCCGATACCTGCCGCGTGCTCGTGGTGGCGCGCGTGGACGGCTTTACGCCCGATGGCGATATGGTGGGCGAGGCCGAGCCCGTGGGCTTTGTGACCATCCGCGACGAGATTCGTACCTCGGCGGCCGAGACCATCGGCTACTTTAACGAGCAGGGCGTGACCCTCAACGTGATCAGTGGCGACGACCCGCGTACGGTGTCGTCGATCGCGCGCGTGGTGGGCGTGCCGGGGGCGGACGCTTATGTGGACGCTACGACGCTCGATACGCCGGCCAAGCTCGATGCCGCAGTGGACCGCTACCATGTCTTTGGTCGTGTGACCCCGCAGCAGAAGCGCGAGCTCGTGCAGGCGCTCAAGCGCCGCGAGCACACCGTGGCCATGACGGGCGACGGCGTCAACGACGTGCTGGCGCTCAAGGAGGCCGACTGCTCCGTGGCCATGGCGGCCGGCTCCGATGCTGCGCGCAACGTGGCCGAGATCGTGCTCGTCGACAACGACTTTGCCTCGATGCCCGCCGTGGTGGCCGAGGGCCGTCGCTCCATCAACAACCTGCAGCGTTCGGCCTCGCTGTTCCTGACCAAGATGCTGTTCTCGATGGGCCTGGCGGCGCTGTGCATTGCGCTGCCGCCGTACCCCTTCGAGCCCATCCAGATGACGCTCATTAACTTCTTCTGCATCGGCGCGCCGGGCTTTGTGTTGGGCTTGGAGCCCAACAATGCTCGCGTGAAGGGTGCGTTTTTGACCAACGCACTCAAGCGTGCACTGCCGGCGTCGATTGCAGTCATTTTGTCTGCGGCTCTCGATATCTTTGTGGCGCGCGTGTTTGGTTTTAGCCAGCTCACGCTGTCTACGATGTGCCTGCTTACGTCGTGTGCGGCGAGCGTCAGCCTGATCTGGCGCATCTCGCAGCCTCTCACGCCCTTACGTGTGGTGCTCTTTGTGTTTGTAGTCGCCGGCATCCTGACGGGGGTTATCGGATTCCCGGAGCTGCTGTCTATTGCCAACCTGTCGATGGGCCAGATGGTTATCTTGGCTGTCATCGTGGTCTTTACCTGCTCGGTGTTCTTTAAGCTCGCCACGATGATGGATTCGCTCAAGCCGCGTCGTCGTCATGCCGCAACTGGTTTTGGCCGTGGTGTGCGCGTCCACCTGGGTCGCGGTGGCGGCAAGGTGAGCTCGACGGGTTCGACGGCCGAGCGTTTTGCCAAGCGCGTCGCCGCCGACATGGCGCAGCGCCGCGAAGATCGCACCGCTCGCGAGGCCGAGGCCCGTGCACTCGAGGGCGTGGCCCAGGCCCAGCCCAAGAAAAAGAAGGGTAGCGGAGCCAAGCGCTCCCGCGTAACCAAGTCCGCCCAAGGCATCAAAGTTTCGATGCCAAGCAAAAAGAAGAAGTAACTACGCGCCCTGGCGATGTTGAATTGGTGCCTTGCTCCTGTGGGGCCGTGGCGATGTTATGCTCTAACCTCGATTGTTTGAATTGCTTCGAAAAGAGGATGCCGTGATCTGTCCGCATTGCCTTAAGACCATCGAGGACGGCGCCTCGTTCTGCCCCTACTGCAACGCCTATGTGGGTCCGGGCGATGGTCCGGAGCACACCGAGTTCGTGTTCTGTGAGGGCTGCGGTGCCCGTCTTTCTCCGCATGATCGTACGTGCCCCAAATGCGGACGCCCCGCTCCGGGTATCCTCTCCGAGGACGCGGCCGCATCCGACCTGGCAGCGGGCCGCACGGCGGGCTTTCCGCGCCTAACGCAAGAGCAGATCGATACCGAGGTGCCTCATGCGCCCGCCTCGGCTGCCGCGGTTCTTTCGGACGCCGCCGATCCTAACGAGACCTGCGTGCTGCCGGCTTTCGAT
>URWS01000143.1 GCA_900551605.1 uncultured Collinsella sp.
GGCGCTATACTGCAGCCGTTGCCCACGATGCGGGAAACATCCGCATCGTGGGTTTTTGTTTTGAAGGGACGGTGCCGTATGGGCGTACAGCAGCTAGAAGATGCCTGGGCTTTGAGGGCCAGCGCGCGTGAGGCGCGTCTTGTTGCGGCTCCGCATGTTCCGGCAGCGCTGTCGCTGCTGGGAATCGTGCGTCCTGGTGACCGCCTGGTGGCCTTTGCGGACGACTTTGCCGATGCGCTTGCGCACGGCTTTGATGACTGCGATGTTGTGCTGGTGGAGGATCCGTCCGCCGATGCGTTTGCTGCTGCGTCCGAGGGCTTCGATGCTTCGTTTGATGCTGAGGGACCGCACCTGTGGTGGTTTGTGAACTCAATCGGTGGCTTTGGTCTGCGCGTGCCCGATCTGCGCGCTCTGGGTCGTGCGGCTCGCGAGGCCCGTGCGCTGCTCGTGGTGGATAACACCGTGGCAAGCGTCTTTGGCTGCGATCCACTGCGTTTGGGTGCCGTCCTGTCGCTTGAGGCACTCGACCGTGCGTGCGCCGGTAAGGCTCCGCGTAAGCTCGTTGCCGCTTCGGTGGCGCGCTCGCAGCTCAAACGCCATCGTGTGGATGCCGCTGCCGAGTGCGCGCATGCGCTGCTCGAGGGGTGCGGATTGGCCGCACTCGACTTGTCCTCCGATGAGGCTGAGGTTCTAGAGCACGGGCTCGACACGCTCGACATCCGCATGCAGGCACACTTCGACCGCGCGCGTGCACTGGCCGAGTATTTGGCCGCGAACGAGATGGTGCACGGCGTGCGCTATCCCGGGCTGACCTCGCATCCCGACCACGCGGTTGCAACGGGAATCCTCGAGCACGGCTTTGGCCCGGCAGTTGTATTTGACCTTATCGAGCGCAGCGCGCGCGAGCTGTTCGATGCTTTGCCGGGGGAGTTCCGCTCATCACCCGCCGGCGGCGCAACGACGCGTCTTTCGGCCCCACGCGGCAAGCGGGGGAGCACCATCCGTCTCTTCGCCGGCACCGACGACCCCTTGATCGTGGCCGCCACTCTAGACAACGCCCTCCGCAACTAGCTAAATCATCCTCGACTCCATAAGTTGCGGTGAAATAGGGATTGGTTTACGGCTTTATCGGCATAAACAGTCCCTATTTCACCGCAACTTATGAGAAGGGGTTGTGCAGCTAAAAAAGCCCCGTCCTAAATTAGCTACTTTTTGATGCTGGCGATGAGTTCGTTGGCTTTGGAGGCGATGACGTTGTTGATGTCGGCCTGGAGGGTTTCGTAGACTTCGATGGCTCGCTCGCCAGCTGGGGTGAGCGATGATCCGCGGGCTCCGTCGCGCTCGATGAGCTTGCAGCCCAGCTGACCTTCGGCCTCGTTCACAATGCGCCAGGCCTTGGAATACGCCATACCCATGCTCTTTGCGGCACGGTTGAGCGAGTGCTCGCGGGCGATACCTTGCAGCAGCAAGACGCAGCCGTGACCAAACACGCCCGGCAGATCTTTGTCGCGCGCTTGAATGACCAACTTTGCCGTCGTCTTGTAATCCATGTGCCTCACGTCTCCCCGCTAAAGTGTTTGCTGGGCAAACGCAATGCCAGCGTCAAACCCTCGTGTGCTCTTCTTAAATCATGCATTGTAGCAGTCAAAGTGCGTTAAGATACTTCCCCAGTATTGGGCGCCCAAGGTTGGGCTGGGTCCTACGAGGCCTGCAGCCGACCGGTCGCATGGAAAAAGGAGAAACATGGCTACGTTCTTTCCCGGTGAGTCCCACACGTTTTCGGAGTATCTGCTGGTCCCTGGTTACTCGTCCTCGCAGTGCATCCCCAACAACGTCTCTCTCAAGACTCCGCTGACCCGCTTTAAGCGCGGTGAGAAGCCGGCAATCACCCTGAACATCCCCATGGTTTCCGCCATCATGCAGTCCGTCTCGGGCGTCGACATGGGTGTCGCGCTCGCTACCGAGGGTGGCCTGTCCTTCATTTACGGTTCCCAGAGCGCCGAGTCCGAGGCCGCTATGGTCAAGGCCGTCAAGGATCACAAGGCCGGCTTCGTTCAGTCCGATTCTACGCTGACCCCCGACATGACCATGGAGCAGGTCATCGAGCTCAAGGAGAAGACCGGTCACTCCACCATGCCGGTTACCGACGATGGCACTCCCAAGGGTAAGCTCCTGGGCATCGTCACCAGCCGTGACTATCGCCCCAGCCGCGATGACCACCAGACGAAGGTCTCCGAGTTCATGACCCCGCGTGAGCAGCTCATCGTGGGCGACAAGAACATCAGCCTCAAGGTTGCCAACGACGTCATCTGGGACAACAAGCTCAACGCCCTGCCCATCGTCGACGACAACGATCACCTGATGGGCATCGTTTTCCGTAAGGACTACGATAGCCACAAGACCAACCCCAACGAGCTGCTCGATAACGACAAGCGCTACATGGTCGGCGCCGGCATCAACACCCGCGACTATGCCGAGCGCGTGCCGCTGCTCATCGAGGCCGGTGCCGACGTCCTGTGCATCGACTCTTCCGAGGGCTTCAGCGAGTGGCAGAAGCGCACCATCGAGTGGATCCGCGCCAACTACGGCGAGGATGTCAAGGTCGGTGCTGGTAACGTCGTCGACGCCGAGGGCTTCCGCTTCCTGGCCGACTGCGGTGCCGATTTCATCAAGGTCGGTATCGGCGGCGGTTCCATCTGCATTACCCGCGAGACCAAGGGCATCGGCCGTGGCCAGGCCACCGCGCTGATCGACGTCTGCCGCGCTCGCGACGAGTACTACGAGGAGACCGGCGTCTACGTGCCCGTGTGCTCCGACGGTGGCATCGTCTACGACTACCACATGACGCTCGCTCTTGCTATGGGTGCCGACTTTATGATGCTGGGCCGTTACTTCGCCCGCTTTGACGAGAGCCCGACCGAGCGCGTCAACGTCAACGGCCAGTACATGAAGGAGTACTGGGGCGAGGGTTCCGCGCGTGCCCGCAACTGGCAGCGCTACGACCTGGGCGGCGCCGCGAAGCTCAGCTTCGTCGAGGGCGTCGACTCCTACGTGCCTTACGCCGGCTCCCTCAAGGACGGCGTGGGCGGCACGCTTTACAAGGTCAAGTCCACGATGTGCAACTGCGGTGCCCTCTCGATTCCCGAGCTCCAGGAAAAGGCACGCCTGACCCTGGTGAGCTCCACCTCAATCGTCGAAGGCGGCGCCCACGATGTAGTCGTCAAGGATTCGCAGCAAAGCGTCAGCTACCGCTAAGCGGCTTTCCCAAGCACCGCACCTTGCCGTTCAAACCGTCGCTCGCGTACCAAAGTACGCGTCGCTCCTCTTTCACGGCAATCTGCGGCACTTGGAAAACCCGTCCATACTTGGATGGGTAACAAATAGCGGTTGATTCACAACCACGTTATTTAGATAAAGCGAGATGCCTGCAAGTCGCAGGCATCTCGCTTGTCGTATTTGCTATCATCAGTCAAGTTAACCTTAGGGTCGGTCGGCTTGGCTTTGTTCGCTACAAGTTCCGCACGCAAAGAAAGAGCACTTAATGTGCTCTTCGTCTTGCACAGGACTGTCCGCAGTAGCGAATAAAGCCAAGCCGACCGACCCCAGCTAAGATTAAAGGAGCTGATATGTGCGATTGCACAGATCATAAGGACGAGATCCCTGTCTACGACGCGCAGGCCATTGAGTCCAAGTGGATGAAGGCCTGGGAGGACTCCAACCTCTTTGCCGTCGACACCGACGACAGTAAGCCCAAGAAGTACGTGCTCGAGATGTTCCCGTATCCGTCGGGCGACCTGCACATGGGCCACGCGCGCAACTATACCATCGGCGATGCCATGGCCCGTCAGTCCCGCATGCGCGGCTACGACGTGCTGCACCCCATCGGCTTCGATGCCTTTGGCCTGCCCGCCGAGAACGCCGCCATCAAACACAATACGCAGGCTGCCGCCTGGACGTATAAGAACATGGATCAGGCGCTTGCCACGATGAAGCGCATGGGCTTCTCCTACGATCTGGATCGCATGGTCAAGACCTGCAGCCCCGACTATTACCGCTGGGGTCAGTGGATCTTTGAGAAGATGTGGGAAAAGGGCCTGGTCTACCGTAAGAAGAACCCGGTGAACTGGTGCCCCAACTGCAAGACCGTTCTGGCCAACGAGCAGGTTACCGAGGGCAAGTGCTGGCGCTGCGGCACTGAGCCCGAGAAGCGCGACCTTGAGCAGTGGTACTACAAGATCACCGAGTACTCCCAGGAGCTGCTCGACGACCTGGAGAAGCTCCCCGGCTGGCCCGAGCGCGTCAAGCAGATGCAGGCCAACTGGATCGGCCGCTCCGAGGGCGCCGAGGTCGACTTTACCCTGTGCGACAAGGATGGCGAGCCCATCGAGGGCGACGAGGGCAAGATCACCGTCTTCACCACGCGAGCCGACACGCTCTTTGGTGTCTCCTTCTTTGTCCTGGCTCCTGAGTACGCGCGCCTGCACGAGCTCGTCGAGGGCACGGAGTACGAGGAGGCCGTCACCAAGATCGTCGAGGACTCCAAGCATATCTCTGCCGTCGAGCGTGCCCAGGGCACCCTCGAGAAGCACGGTGCCTTTACCGGCCGCTATGTGGTGAACCCCGTCAACGGCGAGAAGGTCCCCGTGTGGGTTGCCGATTATGTCGTTGCCGACTACGGCACCGGCGCCGTCATGGCCGTTCCCTGCGGCGACCAGCGTGACTTTGAGTTCGCCCGCAAGTACGATCTGCCTATTGTGCCGATCATTCTGGACGATGACGACCGCGCTGCCGTCGAGGCCAGCGGCGAGACCATCGATACCTTCCATGCCGAGAACGTCGACTGGGATTGCGCCCAC
>URWS01000144.1 GCA_900551605.1 uncultured Collinsella sp.
AGGAGCAGATCAAGTACGCCATTCGCGGTAACGTCTGCCGCTGCACCGGCTACAAGAAGATCATCGAGGGCATTTCGCTGGCAGCTGCGGTGCTCCGCGGCGAAAAGCAGATCGACGAGGACCTGGAGCGCGGCGACGACTACGGTGTGGGCAAGCGCGCCTTCCGCATCGACGTGCGCAAGAAGGTGCTCGGCGAGGGCAAGTATCCCGACGACATCGACGAGCTCGATCAGCCGGGCCTGACCTATGCTAGCGCCGTGCGCTCCAAGTATCCGCGCGCCCGCGTGCTCTCCATTGATACCTCCAAGGCCGAGGCCCTGCCCGGTGTGGTGGGCATCCTGCGCGCCGAGGACGTGCCGGTCAACCAGGTCGGCCACCTTATCCAGGACTGGGATGTCATGATCGCCCAGGGCGATATCACCCGCTGCGTGGGTGACGCCATCGTGCTGGTGGTTGCCGAGGACGAGGCGACGCTCGAGAAGGCTAAGAAGCTCGTAAAGATTGATTACGAGCCGCTGGAGCCCGTGCGCAACATTGTCGAGGCTAGGGCTGCCGACGCCCCGCGCCTGCATGACAGTTTCTTTGCCTTTGGCAACACGGTGGAACTCAAGGACAACGTGTGCCAGAGCCGTCACGTGACGCGCGGCGACGCCGCCAAGGCGCTAGCGGAGAGCGCGTTCACCGTGACGCAGCGCTTTACCACGCCCTTTACCGAGCATGCCTTCTTGGAGCCCGAGTGCGCCGTCGCCTTCCCGTACAAGAACGGCGTCAAGGTGCAGTCGACCGACCAGGGTGCCTACGATACGCGCAAAGAGTGCGCCCACATGTTTGGCTGGGACAACGAGCCCGAGCGTGTGGTTGTCGAGACCATGCTTGTGGGCGGCGGTTTTGGCGGCAAGGAGGACGTTTCGATCCAGCACCTGGCCGCGCTTGCTGCCTATAAGCTCCAGCGTCCTGTGAAGTGCAAGCTCACGCGTGCCGAGTCGCTCGCGTTCCATCCCAAGCGCCACGCCATGGACGGCACCTTTACGCTGGGCTGCGACGCCGAGGGCAACTTTACCGGTCTGGACTGCGAGATCAACTTTGACACCGGCGCCTACGCGTCGCTGTGCGGCCCGGTGCTCGAGCGCGCCTGCACGCATGCCGTCGGCCCCTACAAGTACCAGAACACCGACATCCGCGGCTTCGGCTACTACACTAACAACCCGCCTGCCGGCGCGTACCGTGGCTTTGGCGTTTGCCAGTCCGAGTTTGCGCTCGAGAGCCTGATCGACCTGCTGGCCGAGAAGGTCGGCCTGGATCCGTGGGAGATTCGCTACCGTAATGCCATCGAGCCGGGCGAGGTTTTGCCCAACGGCCAGATTGCCGACTGCTCCACGGCACTTAAGGAGACGCTGCTCGAGGTCAAGGATGCCTACTACGCGCATCCCGGACATGCCGGCATTGCCTGCGCCATGAAGAACGCCGGCGTGGGCGTGGGCCTGCCCGATGCCGGCCGCTGCAAGATCCGCGTCGAGAACGGCGTGGCCGTGGTCTATGCCGCTACGTCCGACATCGGCCAGGGCTGCAACACGGTCTTTTTGCAGGACGTTGCCGAGGCGTGCGGTCTGCCGCTGAGTTGCATTGCCAATGGCGAGTGCTCCACCGAGAACGCTCCCGACTCCGGCACCACGTCTGGCTCGCGTCAGACGGTCGTGACCGGCGAGGCCGTGCGCGGCGCCGCCTTCCTGCTGCGCGATGCCATGGTTGGCATCGAGGCTGGTAAGCCTGCGCCTGATGCTCCTGTGAGCGCGCATGGCGACGGCGTCAAGATCGAATACGACGACGGTCGCGCCTACCAGCTGCGCACGCAGGAGCTCGTCGCCGGTCAGGGTATGCATCCTCAGGATCCCGCGACCGCCATCAAGGCGCTCGAGGGATGCGAGTTTGGCTACGTGTACTTGGAGCCGACCGACAAGCTGGGTGCGGATGTTCCCAACCCCAAGAGCCACATCTGCTACGGCTTTGCCACGCATGTGGTCATTTTGGACGATGACGGCCGCGTGAGCGAGGTCTATGCTGCGCACGATTCCGGCAAGGTGGTCAACCCCATCTCCATCCAGGGTCAGATCGAAGGCGGCGTGCTCATGGGTATGGGCTATGCGCTTACCGAGGACTGGCCGCTCAAGGACTGCGTGCCCCAGGCAAGGTACGGCACGCTCGGGTTGTTCCGCGCGCCCGAGATTCCGGATATCCACGCCATCTACGTGGAGAAGGACGAACTGCTGCCCGTGGCATACGGCGGCAAGGGCATCGGCGAGATCGCAACGATCCCCACGGCGCCCGCCGTGCAGAACGCCTATCGCGCATTCGACGGCAAGCTGCGTCCGGATCTGCCCATGGTGGATACGCCGTACAGCCGCGCCCGTCACCGTGGGTAGGGCGCAGACGGCATTGCTGATGGGCTGTTCGCGCACAACACCAACTGTATATGCTGCACCTTTGGCCCCAGCTCCATCGTGAGCCGGGGCCTTTTGCTTGGAGCGGAAAGCGTGTCCCGAAATGAGCGCTCAGAATGGGATGCAGTTTCCCCTTGGAGCCCTCGGCGGAAATTACATCCCAGAATCGATGCTCAGAATGGGATGCACTTTCCGGTAGAGCCTCTGGCGGAAAGCGCATCCCGGAATTCGGCTCCAGAGTGGGACACACTTTCCGGTTGGAGCTTCAACCGGAAAGTGTGTCCCGGTTTGGCAGGCAGACGGGCATAAGCTCAACAGCTCCTACAACTCCACCTCGTTGAGCCATGCCGGCAGAGCGGTCTGCCGGATGCCTGCCGTCTGCAGCCTTTTCGCGAGCAGACCCGCCGAGCGGACTTCGCTCATGGTAAAGCGCAGCAGAGGGTGACCGTAGAGCGATAGGTGCGCCTCGCGCTGTCGTTCGGCAACGAGCGCCTCGGCGGTGGTGCGTCCGGCCAACATGGTCTGGTCGGTATATTTGATGAGCCCGTCGAGCTCGCCCAGTGTGAGTTCCCGCGTCTGGCGCTCCCAGGCAAAGTCCGTTCGTATGGGCTTGGCCGAATCGAAGGGGTCCGTCAGCTCGTATTGAAGCCAGTCGGGCGCAAAGCCCGTCTCGATCATGACGGCTCGGGCGACCGATTCTCCACCGCTCTCGGCGCGGGCGTCGGCATATCGAAGTGTCGTGAGGGCAGTGCGAATCGCGCGACCATTGCGGGCGGTCGCTCGTTGTTCGACGGCCTCCATCAACTGCTCTCGCGTAAGGCCGAGCTTTGAGATCGCCGAATCGGCAATGGGCATGCCGTCTGCAAAGCCAGTTTGCAGCAGGCAATCTGTAGCCGTTTGGATGGGCGGCGTTACTGATGTGCCGGATAGACGGATTGCTCCGGCCGGCTCGATCTGATGCCGCTGAATATGCGCGCCCGGGCGAGCCGACGGCTTTGTCGAGCTGCAGACATGCACAACGTTCAGATGTCGCCACGAGACCTCGAGCCCCAGCAGGCAGGCGGCCGAAAACGAGCAGAACGTCCAATCGGGGTGGATGATCGCAAGGGCGCGAATAATCTCGCAATGACGCTGTGCCCGGTTGAGTTCATCCCAGCGCATTTTGCGCGCGAACAGTCCCGGCATGGGCGAGACGACCGCGCTGCCGATGCGCCGAAGGAGCGCTTTTCGGATTGCCGTGCTCGGGGGAATCAGACAGCGCCCCTCTTGTTCGGCTTGAGTGAGCAGTTGGTCGATGAGCTGGTCATTGCAATGGGTCATGAGCTACCGCCTCCTTTTGGGTAGCAAAAAACGTATCAGCCGCAACTTGCCGCCCAACTGACCAAAAGCTGACCAAAATCTAACCATGCAGGTAGATGGCCTGTTTTCGGCGACATTTTTACATTCGAATCGGTGGGCGGTGATCGGCTCCCGTGAACGGCAACAAGTTATGAAGACCTGGTAAGTTTAGGGACGTGTACTTTTTCGAAAAACGGTAGTCTCTCCGCGGAAAGTGCATCCCAGAATTAAGCCTCGGAACGGGATGCATTTTCCAGTAGATGCTTCAGTGGAAAGTTCATCCCAGAATTCAGGCTCAGAACGGGACACGCTTTCCGGATGGCATGCTTGGCGGAAACTACGACCCAGTATTTGGCTCCAGAACGGGACAACCTTTCCGAATCGGTCTTCAAGCGGAAACTACGCCCCGGATTTGACCTTCAGACCGGGATGCCGTTTCCGGTTGAGGCCTCGAGCGGAAAGCGCATCCCATAATCCCCAATGGCACCGCAGCGCATTTCGTGTCCGCGTGGGCGTTTGCGCCGGTCGTCGAATGACGTTATAGCTGGCTATATTATGGGTAGCTATAATGTTCGACTTTTCGACAACCCTCAGCCTGTGGCAGAGCATGGGTCGCCAATCAAGGCGGCGGTTGCCGAGGCCTCGTTACCGAAAATCCATTTGTTAAACCTGGCACCCGTGGGTAGAATAAAGTCGACGGCAGCCCAAGTAGTGAAGAGCTGGGCAGCGCCGTTACTCAGTTTAAGGGGTCAATGCCTTAACGGCGTCGACCCCTCTAATATGAGAAAGCCATTGTCAATAGGCGTGTTTGTTGAGCCCGGTTTAAAACCGGGCTTTTTCGTTTCCCGTCGGGAGGGCCCGCGCACGCTGCACGTTTAGTCGACGCTTGCCTGGCAAGCTAATATCCGCGGGCTCTTGTGGGCGCGCTGCCGGCGGTCAGCCCGGTATGTCCGCGCACCCCACCGCATTTCGATTCTCCGGCCGGCGCGCTCGTCCGAAACCAGTCTTGTTCACGGGCGCGGCCCCTGTCTCTTATACACATCTCCGAGCCCACGAGACTAAGGCGAATCTCG
>URWS01000145.1 GCA_900551605.1 uncultured Collinsella sp.
AATGTTCGCAGCTCAGAGGCTATGTCCTCTGGGCTGTTTTGTTTTATGTCGCCAAATCAGCTGGCAGCTCCAACCGCCCAAGCAACCACCCTGCCCATGCACAAAACCGTGTCAATAGCCACCGAGGCCGAGACCAACGCGTCTCGAACCCATCCGAGCCGCAACTCCTCAGCAAAACGCCGCGATGTCTGCGCCCTGCGGTATCCTTGAACCACTTGCACCCGCAGCACCAAGGAGCCGCCATGCGCACCGAGCTCGATGTCCCCTTTTCGCACAAAGAAGAAGCCAAGGCGCTGGGCGCCAAATGGGACCGGACCAAGAAGATCTGGTATGTACCCAGCGGCGTCAACCCCGAGCCCTTTGCCGAGTGGCTGCCCGGTGTTGACCGATCCGACCCCTCAGCGCCGTATATATATCTAGTACTGGGCAAGCGCAAGTGCTGGAAGTGTCACAAAGAGACCTCGGTCGCGGCCTTCGGCATTCCCTATCGAACCGATAACGACGAGAGCATCGTCATCGCGCACGCGCCCAACGAAGCCGGACACATTGCCATCGACACGGTCAACGCCAACGCACTCGCCATCGTGCCCGCTCTTGGCTGCGTGCCGGGCGAGATCCGTGACTACCTTCATAAGCGCTGCGGCTACAAGCCCGTAGGCGCGCGAGCCTCCAAAGCCCCGTCGCTCGGCAACACGTGCACCAGTTGCGACGCGCTGCAAGGCAGCCGCTATCTGTTCGAGGAGCCCTCGTCCCCGTTTGCCCTCACTGCCATCAACAAGCTGCCGGCACTGGAGTTTATACGCGTCGAAGTTGCCGGCGTCTTTGGCGTCCCGGCCACGCGTACCGACTTTGACCAGGCGCTCTTTACCTGGGCACGCGACCATCACGCCGAGTTCCACAGGCAACTCGGTGAGGGGGTTTATTTGTAGAGGCAAAAGACACTCACAGCCAACTCCTCCGCATCACCTATCCCTCGTCGCCGGCGTCGTACACGATATCGAGGCCACAAACAGGGCATTTCTCCGGATACACCGGCATATGAACGCCCATACGTTTCCTCACTTCGTCGCTGAGTCTGTCGCGCGCATCGATGAACCAAATGTCGAGACACGGTATTTGCGAGCCGCAGCAAGGGCAGGTGACGACAAACGACCCGCAATCAACCTCTACGCTCGGAAACATATTGTTGTCTATAAGGGCGCACGGCAGTTTTCCGTACTTCCCCATCGCAATATCGCCTCGCCAGCTCACGCTCGCTCCCTTCCCGTTATTCAAACCAGGAAGAGCATGCACCAGCAAGTGCGCGCGAGATTGCATCGCCACGCGATCCGATCAAACAACACGATCGTCAAAGACCGCCAAAGCCAAATACGCTAATACGGCAGAAGCCCCGCCTTTTCACGCTTCTTTTCCGAGCGATCGAACTCAATGCGATGGGCCTCAAGAAACACCGTATTGGGTCGCCACTGACGCTCATTCGGCTGCCTTAGCGTCGCACCCGCAAAGGAAACGTAGTCGGTCTTATCCAGCAGGTACGATCCGCACAGCCGATATTCGCCGCAAACAGGCTCAAACGAAATCAGGTGAGCATCAAATAGGGAATGAAGATCGCGCCGAAGCAGAATGCCGTTGCTGGCAACCTGCGATTTGGGTCCCGAGTAATTCTCGATATGTGCAGCCTCCAGAGCTTCGCTGACGCCGCAGTCCGACACCGCGCAACGGCCATCATAGGCGGCAACGAGCTGCTTGCGGAACCATTGCTGCCCCAATCGCTCGCGCCTTAACGCATAGCGGACCTTTTCGTCGTCGGTCGTACCCTGTCCGGCAAACTCAATATCGACGGGCATGTGCTTCAGATAACTCATGTCGGGCGCAAAACGAGGGTCCGGTCCGCCTTTATGAACAGGACCGTGCAGAACAAACCATCCGTTTTCGGGCTCGAACCGTTCAACAAATGCAAGGCCGAGCACCTTGTAGCCCACCTCGGTTGCAAATATGACTCCGACTGGAACGCCACATTCCATGCAGTTGAGCATTTTACGGTTGTAATTCTGGTCTCGAAAACCAACGGTACCCGGCGCTTGAACCGAGTACTTAATGACCCACGTACCATCGTCCAAATAGAGCGGAGGCACATCGGTGTAGAAGCTCTTTTTAGAGTTATGGACCGAAAGCGCAAAGATCTTATTGGGATCTTGCTTCACCCGATCCTGGCCCGGCCAGAAGATCCCTGAATCCCGCGTTACGGGAAAGAAGTCCGAGCCAATTCTCAAACGGTACTGATACTGAGGGCTATCTTCCTTGGTGTGGTGCGGAAGGCTGGTCCAAACGCCGCCGCGCTGTTCCTCACCCAGAAACCACTCCCATGCCTCAACGTATTCGGAAGGCACGAGACTGCAGGCGCGGTCATAGCTTGGTCCATCCATCAACGGAACAGCAAGGTCAATGTCGTTCATCGCCAGCACCTACAACCATACGAACGCGAGTCATGCCCCTCAATAATATGACCGAGAGTCAATTATTACGAGATCTCATTCCGCGATCGGCACATCGTTGATGCTCTCGGTTTGCCGCTGGCGCGCTTGTACCCCACTACCCCACTCCCCTGTATACTGATGTAGCACGTGTTTCATCCGGGCTTGTTGGGCCGGGTCGTTCATGGGAGGTTCTTGTGGCTGTTTCGAATCCGCCTAAGGGGAGCGTTTCTTCTTCGTCCATCAAGCCGGTTACGCGCAAGGCCGTGCGTTGCCAGCGCGAGGTCGCTTGGCTTGTCACGCAGGCGGCGGGCAGGCTTGTGGCGACCACTCAGGACGTCAATGCGCCTACGCCGAGCTTTGTGCTGGCAGTGGCGCTGGATCGAGTACGCCAGCTGGAACTCGCCGCACAAGAAGACGGCAGCCATCTTGGCTACCAGGACGCTATGGCACCCGACCTGTTGACCTTTTGCCGCATGGCCAAGTTGCCCGCCGCACCCAATGCACTTTCGGACGCAGGCTACATGTTTACGCTTTCGGGCGCGGAGCTCATCCGCGATATCTACGCATACTGCGGCGAACTCGCCGAGCGCAGCGTCTTTGGCACGGCTGAAGTCAAACCGGGAAATGTCATCAAGCTGGTTCTTAGGCTGTTCTTGATAGACGGGTTCGGGGCCATGTCGGCGTAAGCCGAGTCTTTAGCATCACCGTCGACTGGGCAACAACCGCTTTACCTTAATGGACGCCAATCGAGGGTCGATTATTGGGTCGCCTCGTCCACTAACGCATCTATCCCACGCGCTCCGACAGTCGATACTTGCGGTTGCGGCTCGTCGCCGGCGCCGTGGGCTCAAGCTCGCCTTGAGCAATGAGCGCGTTGACGCGCGACCTAACCTGGGAAATTGTGAGCCCTGTGCGCTCTGCCAGCTCGCGCGTCCCCAGCTCGCCGTAGTGTTTGAGTGCCGTCACAATTAAGCCCCCGCCATGATCGACCGGCTCGATCTTTGAACGGTAAAGTACGACCTTGAACCGATCGAATCCCGGGCAGAACAGGGGCTCGGCCAGACCATGCGCGCGCATGGCATCGATCATCATCGGGATGCCCGAGCCATTGCCCTCAGCCGGTGAACCTGCGCCATCCGGCAGCGGGACAATCAACATGAGCTTCACAAGCGTCGCGTTACGGCATCGGGAGCTGCCGTCAAACAAGTTCTCGCGAGTCTTTCCCCCGTAAAGGCCGCCAGGATTCGTCACCTCGACACGATCGTCAAAGACGTCGACGGCAATCGATTGTCCACAGAACCGATCCCCGTATTCTCGATGGATTACGGCGTTAGCGATTGCCTCGCGCAGAACCTCCTCGGGAATCTCAAGCGAGTCGACACGCGAGACGCCTTGGACGGTCGAGGTTCGCCGCAAATTCTTGGCGACGGCTGCGACGGCATCCGAGATCATCTCGCCCAACGTTCCCTCACAGATTGTGCGGTCCATGAACCTCAGCGACCCCGCAGCTCCCTTTTGAGCTCCCACGTGGACAGCCACATCAATGAAGAGCTTGGGATAGAACTGCTGAGGGTAAACGCCCGCGGCAAGGAGGCCGGCCTTGGTAACATTGCCCTGGAAGTCGAGGAAATTCAGACGCTCCATCTTTGTCTTCTTGTCCGCCGCACCGCGCATCGCTCGAGGCGTCAACGAATAGGCACGCTCTATCGTGCGGTCGACCAGCGACTCGTCGAGATCGCCCACACTCGTGCCGGGCACCGCATCGCGATCGCTAGGACTCGTCCGTTCATATGACGACAGTGCCAAAACCTCGGTCGACGAAAGCGGAACATCTTTGTCATCGATGCGTTTGTAGCTGCCACCTTGAGCGCCCCGCTCTATGACATAGCAAGGCTTGCTCGACGGGTCGAGCTCCTCAATCGTGATGACCAGAACCACGGTGCCCTGGAGCTCCACGCGCTCAATGGTGTATTTGGGCGGATTGGCCAGCTTTCCGCGACCGCCGGCATCGCCCATGCCCGCCACGAATTGGTTGAGCACTTTCTCGGTCTCAAAGTTTGCAACTGGGACAAAACCCGCGCGCTCGCTCACTCCGAGTACGATGATGCCGCCGGCGGTGTTTGCGAAAGCGCTGACCGTTTCCCATACGTCGCGGGAAAGCGTCGTGGCGCTCTCCTTGACCTCGACGTTAAAATCGTCCGAGCCCATGCGCCTTAAAGACTCGAGCAGACCGGTCAGTTCGTTTTCGTTCATCTGCACGTCCTTTCGCTCGGTTCTGCGGAGAATGCCGCGAATAAATTTCCTTCGTCTCTCAGTTATCTCTCGTAATTAT
>URWS01000146.1 GCA_900551605.1 uncultured Collinsella sp.
AAGGATTTCGGTATCCCCAAGGTCGATATTCCCACGCCCGTTTCCCTGCATGACGATGCTCAAAAACCCAAGCGCAAGGTGCATCCCGACGAGGACGCCTATCACAAGCACAAGCGTCATATCCCCAAGCCGCTCATCGTCATCGCGGTCCTTGCCGTCGTTTGCGGCGGTGCCTATTGGTTCGTGACGGCCGATCCCATGGGTGTCATGCCTGCCTTCTACGACCAGTTTGGCCAAGCTGCACAAACCACCTTCCCCACGCGCCAAAAGGGCGAGACGACTGAGGACGATACCAAGCAGGACGATTCTGCCGAGGTGGTCCAGGAAGAAACCGTGCTGACCGATGATCAGCTCTATACCAGGCTCGACGGTCTGTATCAGACCATCGTGTCCTACGGTGACGAGGACCAGATCGGTGAGGTCATCGATTCTTTTAACAACGGCTATCTCCGAACGCCGCTGTCCACCCGTCAGGAGCTGTCGCAGAGTGCCTACGCCCTGCGCGACCAGATCAAAAAGACGCAAGATGAGCTCAACAACCTTAAGTACCAGGACGATACGGTTTATGCGGACGACATCGCTCACTTAAAGCAGCTTGCCGAGTGGATGTACGAGCGTGTCGACGTGATTTGCCAGAGCTGGGATATCTCGCTGGCCATTCCCGATGGCGAGTCGATGAGTTCCCACCAAAGCGAGATCCTGGCGCCCATCGCGCAGGGCGGCAACAGCGCGCTGAACCAGTACGACGCCAATGTGGGTTCCTGGAAGCCGCAGCAGCATTCCTAAAATTAGTTCGCCATAGTCGGCATAACCTACGTGCGCAATTGATGTAAGCCCATGCTTATTGCTACAATTCGTACAAATATGCTTTAAACGCACGAGGAAGGAACCACATGTTTGGTTTTAAGAAAGAGCTCTACACGCCCGAGTATCAGCTTGCCGGCGACGAGTGCGCCGTTATCGAGACGTCGAAGGGTACCATCAAGGTCAAGTTTGACGGCGAGGGCGCTCCCATTCATGTCGCGAACTTCTGCGAGCTTTCCACGATGGGTTTCTATGATGGCCTTAAGTTCCATCGTTATGTGCCCGGTTTTGTCATCCAGGGCGGCGACCCCAATACCCGAGATATGTCCGGCGCCGACGTCGCTGCCGGTCTTGAGGGCCCCGACGGCATGCCCGGTACCGGTGGCCCCGGCTACTGCATCAAGGGCGAGTTTGCCACCAATCCGCGCAACAGCCATGTCGATGGCGCCCTTGCCATGGCACGCTCCATGGACCCCGATTCCGCGGGTTCGCAGTTCTACTTCTGCCTGGGTGCCCAGCATAACCTCGATTCCGGTTACACCGTCTTTGGTACCACGGTCGAGGGTCTCGATGTGATTTCGCAGCTGCGTGCCGGCGACGAGATCGTCCATGTCGAGATCGTTCACGAGTAAAGGGGATTTCCTTGAATAGCCAGCTGATCCAACAGGGCCGCGCCGCTTACCGCGCGGGTGATTTTTCCGCTGCAGCCCAGATGCTTGGGGCGGCAAAGACTCCCGATGAGATTATGGGCGAGGCCGATCACCTTCGTGGTAACGCCTTGATGCACCTGGGCATGTATGCCGAGGCCGCCGAGGCCTACGCCGCCGCCCTCAACGACGGCACCTATGGCAAGCGCGGCGCGCTGCTCACCAACCGCGGCAAGGCGCTCGCCGCCGTGGGCGACTACACGACGGCCGCTCAGGCGTTCTCTGCTGCAACACAGGACGCTTCTTATGCCACGCCGTTCAAGGCCTATCTGGGCCTGGGTAACGCGCTGTTCCAGTCGGGCGACTATGCCAACGCGGGTACTGCCTTCCGTCAGGCTGCCATCGATGGCGCCAATCCGGCTCCTGCCGCCGCGCTCGGCGAGCTCGGTCGTTGCTTCATCAAGCTCGGCCGTCCGGCGGATGCCGTGGAGACCTACCGCACGGCTATCGACTTTGCCGGCCCCCGCGACGACACGCGTGCGCTCAACGCCGGCATGGGTCAGGCGCTTTCTGCCGCCGGCCGTCCCTCCGACGCACTCGACGCCTTTAACGCCGCTACTGCCGATGGCATCTACCAGCTCACCTCCGAGCAGGCCGATGAGCTTGCCCGCGTGCACGATTCGCTTGCCGCGCTGTCTGCCCAGACGGCTATGGCCACGGCTCCGGCGCCCGCGATGGACGCTCCTGCCGTCGATCCGCTCGATCCTACGGGCGCGACCGGTCAGTTTATGCCCGATCCCTCGGACACCGGCTTCTTTACGCTGTCCGAGTCCGAGATGGTCCAGCAGGACCGTCAGGATCGCAAGCAGGCCAAGGTCCGTCGTCGCCATCGCCACACGGGTCTCAAAGTCTTCATCGTGCTGCTTCTGCTCATTTTGATCGCCGCGGGCGGTCTGGGCTTTGCCTACACGCGCGGCTTTGGCTTCCCGTCCCAGGAGTCTGTCGTTACCGATCTGTTCCAGGCTGCCGGCGACGGTGACACCGCAAAGGCCGAGTCTTGCCTGGCATCGAGCCTGTCCGAGGATGCCAAGTCGATGATCATCTCCTCCATTCCGCAGGGTGCCACCGTGTCTGTCGAGGGCATGGATCAGTCCATGACCGAGACGACCGCCAAGGTGAAGGCATCGCTGTCCAAGGGCGGCGAGCAGGAGTACACCGTCAAATTCGTGCGCTCCGACAACCATATCGGCTGGGCCGTTTCCTCGCTCGATATGGATTTCTCGGCTGCTGACAACCAGTAGTGACCTTATGGGATTTAGCTTTGCCCGGCGCTTCACCGCAAGTGAGGTGCCGGGCTTGCGCTAGTATGATGAGCTAGTAGTTTTCCAGCAATCATCCAACACATCAGGAGTTGCGTTGTTTTCTTTGATGGATATGTTCTTCGGTAGCTATGCGGGCGATCTTGCCATCGACCTCGGCACCGCAAATACGCTTGTCTCCGTGCGCGGCAAGGGCATCGTCATTCGCGAGCCCTCTGTAGTCGCCATCGACAAGAACGACGAGCGCATCCTAGCGGTCGGTATCGAGGCAAAGCGCATGCTCGGCCGTACGCCCGGCAACATCGTGGCCGTTCGTCCCCTGAAGGACGGCGTCATCGCCGACTTCGATGTTACCGAGGCTATGCTTCGCTACTTTATCGACAAGGCGTCCGAGAAGCGCTACCCGTGGACCCCGCGTCCGCGCGTTGTCGTCTGCGTTCCTTCCGGCGTCACGTCGGTCGAGAAGCGTGCCGTCTTTGAGGCCACGATCCAAGCCGGCGCTCGCCAGGCCTACCTGATCGAGGAGCCCATGGCCGCCGCTATCGGCGCCGATCTGCCCGTCGAGGAGCCCACCGGCTCCATGGTCATCGACATTGGTGGCGGTACCACCGAGGTCGCCGTTATCGCTATGGGCGGCATCGTCGTCTCGCAGTCCATCCGTATTGCCGGCGACGAGTTCGACCAGGCCATCCTCACGCACGTTCGCGATGCCTACAATCTGGCCATCGGCGAGCGTACGGCAGAGGATATCAAGATTAAGGTCGGCTCCGCCGTGCCGCTCAAGGACGAGCTCGACGTCGAGGTCAACGGCCGCGACGTGATCACCGGTCTGCCCAAGACCGTGCGCATCGAGAGCGAGGAGATTCGTCGCGCACTCAACAAGCCGCTCGACGAGATGGCCAAGGCCGTCAAGGACGCACTCGACGCTACGCCTCCCGATCTTGCCTCGGACCTTATGTACTACGGTATTTTGCTGACCGGTGGCGGCGCGCTGCTGCGCGGTCTCGACGTGCGCCTGCGCGATGAGACCGGCGTTTCGGTCAACGTCAGCCCCACGGCGCTCGATAACGTCGTTAACGGCTGTGCCCGCGTGCTCGAGGCCAATGCGTTTGATGGCGGCTTCGTCCAGACCAATGCTTAATTTCCAAAAGGTGGATTCCATTTGGCACGATCTTCGGGTTTCTCCACAAATCTGAATACCAAGCGACAATCAACGGGTATGCGCCCGTTGATTGTTTTCAGCCTGATTTCGGTGTTGCTGCTCACGTTTTACATCCGCGAGGGCGAGGCAGGACCGATTCATGCCGTGCGTTCGGGCGTAACGACGATTACCTCGCCGGTGCGCTTTGTGGGCTCGGCCGTGGCGGCTCCCTTCAATGCGATCGGCAACGTGTTTTCTAACCTTACGGCGTCGCAGGACACGCTCGACGAACTCAAGAAGCAAAACGAGGAACTGACCTCTAAGGTTGCTGAGCTCTCCGAGGCTCAAAAGACCGCCGAGCGTCTGGAGGGGCTGGTCGGCCTGCAGTCGACCTATAACCTCAAATCGACCGCTGCTCGTATCGTTGGTGCCTCCGGCGATGCCTGGACCTCGACCGTTACCATCGACAAGGGCTCTGCCGACGGCCTTACCATCAACATGCCCGTGACGAGTTCTGCCGGTGTTATCGGCCAGATCATCGAAGTCTCGGCCAAGACGTCCACCGTGCGCCTGATTGGCGACGAGAACTCGGGTGTGTCCGCCATGGTACAGGACACGCGCGCCCAGGGCATGCTGCAGGGTCAGGCTGATGGCACGCTGCGTCTCGAGTACGTGAGCGTCGACTCCGACGTTAAGGTTGGCGACATTATCGTGACCTCGGGCATTGGCGGCGTGTTCCCCAAGGGCCTACCGCTCGGCACCGTCTCGTCGGTTGAGAAATCGGCAAACGACGTGTACTACACCATTGTGGTGCGCGCTCAGACGACGGCCGAGAACAACGAGGAAGTGCTGGTCATCACCTCGCTGACCGACGAACAGTCG
>URWS01000147.1 GCA_900551605.1 uncultured Collinsella sp.
CTCGCGGACGAGCGCGGCACGTGCACATCACTGTTCATCTACGGCAAATCGGGCCTGGGCAAGACGCACCTGCTACTTGCCATCAAAAACGAGCTCGCCGAGAAGTCGCCCGAGATCAAGGTCAAGTATGCCAACTCCCAGGCATATCTGGACGACCTGATGACCGAGTTCGACCGCCAAAAGAAGAGCAACGCCCCCATCATGCAGGCGTACCACGGCGTGGACGTGCTCATCATCGATGACATCCAAAACATCATCGGCAAGCGCGCGAGCGTGGACTACTTTTTCCAGCTCATGGACGAGTTCATCCGCAACAACAAGAAGGTCGTCATCGCGGCAGACCGCGCCCCCAAGGACCTGAGCATGGACGAGCGTCTGACCAGCCGCTTCAACGCCGGCATGCTCTGCCTGGTCGCAGAGCCCAGCTACGAGATGAAATACAAGATCTTGCAGCGCTATTACGAGAACACCATCGTCGCCGCTCCCGAGGCAGGCGACGACTCACTGCTGGCGGCCTACGGGGGCGACGGCGGGCACCTGACCGATGAGCACTTTAAGCACATGGCAGAGGTGTCGGGCACCAACATCCGCGAACTCGAGAGCTTCTGCGAGCGCTGCGCCGGCGAGGCGGGCGACCGCGAGCGCGAGGGCGGGGAGCTCACCTTTGACGATATCGACGCCATCGCCAGCCAGTACTTCGACACATCGGCCAAAAAGATCAACGTGCAAACGGTTCAGTCCGTCATCGAAGAGCAGTACGGCGTGACGCACGAGGAGCTCATCGGCCCGCGTCGCAACGCCAATATCGCCAAAGCACGCCACATTGCCATCTATCTGGCCATCGAAATGTGCGAGATGACGACCACGGCGGTGGGCGCCGAATTTGGCAACCGCAACCACTCGACCGTCAGCACGAGTTACAAAAAGGTCCAGAAGATGATCCAGGAAGACCGCACCGTCACCGAAGACCTCAAGTCGCTGCGCGATAAAATTACACTGCGCTCGTAGGGAAATAGAGACACCTGTTGAAAACTTGTCGAGACCACGGGCATAAGGTGTCTAAAACCCAACCCGCGGTGATGAAAAGTTTTGCGCAGGTTTTGAACGTGGAAAACCACCCCTGTTGCACACAGGTTGCTGTCGATTCTCTTTCTGGGTCTGACCTGCGTCTTTGGGAGTAATCAACAGTTTCGTCAGTGCTATTACTATTATTAAGATAATTATCTATAGAAAGGTATTAAAAGATGAAGTTCACCGTCAGCCAGAGCTCGCTTACACAAGCCATCGGCGTCGTTATGAAGGGTGTCGCTTCGGCATCCACCCTTCCCATCCTGTCGGGCGTGCTCGTCAAGGCGCAAGACGGCATCTTGGAATTCCAGACCTCTAACTACACTATCTCGATCCGTCATCGCATTGCGGCGCATGTCGAAGAAGAGGGCGAGATGGTTATCCCCTGTAAGATGCTCTCCAATATCACCAAGACCCTCCCCGATGCCCCGGTCACCTTTGAGCTGTCCGAGCGCCAGGTGCTGATTAGTTGCGAGAAGAGCTCTTTCCGCCTGAACACGCTCGATGCCAATGACTTCCCCGAGTTCCCGGCCTATGCCATCGAGAGTGCCGTGGAGCTGCCGACTGATATCTTGTCCGAGATGGTCGGCCGTGTGTGGCGCGTCACCTCGACCGACAAGGCCCGACCCATCCTGGGCGGCGTGCACATGAAGGTCGAGAACAACACCGTGCGCCTGGTAGCGACCGATTCCTTCCGCTTGGCCGTGTGCGATACGCAGGTCGAGACCTCGACCCTCGAGGGCTCCTTTGAGCTCAACGTTCCGGCCGATGCCTTTAACGACGCGCTGAACATCATGGCCAGCCAGGCCACCATCATGATCGGGGCTACTGACACCCAGGTTGTCTTTGAGGCCGGCAACGCCACCTACGTGTCTCGCCGCATCGAGGGCGTGTACCCCAACTACAAGCAGCTCATCCCCGATTCGTGCGTGACGAGCGTCAAGATTGACGTCGCCGCCTTTAACGCCGCCCTCAAACGCGTGGCCGTTATCGCGAGCGCCAACCCCGCCGTCAAGTTCGAGATCGATGTCGAGAACGGGCAGATGGGCCTGTCCTCCATTTCCAATGACCAGGACCTTGCGCAGGAGACGATCGATGTCGAGGCCGAGGGCGAGTCGGGCACCATCGCCTTCAACTACCACTACATCTTCGGCTGCCTCAATGCTCTGTCCAAAGAGAAGGAGATCACGCTGGAGCTCAAGAGCTACTCGCAGGCGGGCATCTTCAAGTCCTACGACAAGATCAACTACCTGTACCTAGTCATGCCGGTCCGCATCTAGCGCTGCGCCATGACCATGTTCGCCCGCGATCTTTCCGTCGCGCACTACCGCAGCTTCGATAGTTATCGCCTTGCCCTGGACGAGGGTGTGACGATACTTGCGGGACCCAACGCGGCGGGAAAGACCAATCTCATAGAGGCGCTGCAGCTGCTGACGAGCGGCGCCTCGTTTAGGCATCCGACCGCAGCCGAGCTCGTCCATGACGGCGTGGGCTCGTGCAAGGCCGAGCTGAGGCTCGAGGGCGACGGCCGCGTGCTTGATATGGGATTGAACGCGGAGGACGGTAAGCGCTCGTTTAGCCGCAACGGCAAGAGATGTTCTGCCGCCGGTGTGCGCGGGGTTCTGCCGAGCGTGCTGTTTTGCCCCGACCATCTTGACATGGTTAAGCGAGGCGCCAGTGTGCGCCGCGCCGCCCTCGATGACTTTGGCATGCAACTGAGCGCACGCTATGCCGATCTTGCGAGCACCTATGGGCGCTGCGTGACCCAGCGTAACGCCTTGCTCAAGGAGACCTGGTGCTGCCGCGAGATGCTCGGCGCGTGGAACGATTCGATTGCCCGCGCGGGCTCGGCCCTGCTTGTGCACCGGTTGGCTCTGCTCGACCGGCTGGCGGGCCATGTGCACACTGCCTACGGGCAAGTGGCATCCGGTGAGGCTGCCAACGTGACCTATACGTCCACGCTGGGGGATTTGCCCCAGGTCGATGATCGCGAAGAGCTGAAGGGCTGGGCGTACGAGCGCATGCTGGCTGCCCTTGATGAGCACGCCGACGAGGAAATTCGCCGCGGCGTGACGTTGGTGGGACCGCATCGCGATGAGATTGAGTTTACCGTGGCGGGTCGCTCCGCCCGTTCATTTGCCAGCCAAGGTCAGCAGCGAACGTTGGTTCTGGCCTGGAAGGTGGCGGAGGTGGCCGTGGCTCGCGATGTCCTGGGCACCGCCCCATTGCTGCTTTTGGACGACGTGATGAGCGAACTCGACGGCGAACGCCGCGGTGCTTTCCTGCGGCTGATCGGCGATGATATCCAGACGGTCATAACCACGACCAACCTGGGGTACTTTACCGATGATCTGCTTGATCGAGCCAAGGTGGTGAGCATGGGTGAGACGTGCTAATTACGAGCGCGAGAGCGAAACGGTCGCCTTCAGTGGGTTTTTGAACGCAGAGCGCCAGCGCATCCTGGCCGCCGCGACACCTGAGCGCCGCGCGCAGATGGAGGCTGCAGAGGAATCTCGTGCGGTCTATCGCGCGTGGAATGCGGTGTGCTCGGGCACGCGCGAGGGGCGGCATGTGACGGGTCTGCGCTACCTGCCCGAGTCCAATGAGCTGCTGGTATATCTCGACTCGCCCTCGTGGACGCAGGAAATGACGCTGTTGCGCGAGATCATCCGCGCGCGCATGGAGCGCGCCGGTGCGCATGTGGACGGCCTGGTGTTCAAAACCACCGCGCCCGGTCACACGCCACCCGCCGCCAAGGAGCGCCTGCGCCCGGCGACGACCGAGCGCCCGCCGGCCCCGCACGCCTACCTAAGCGAGGCCGAGCGCACCGAGATCGAGCGCCAAGTGGCACCCATCGAGGACCAAAAACTGCGCGAGGCCCTCGAGAACGCCATGAGAGCCAGTGCCGAGTGGGCCAAGGGCGTGCAAAGCAAAAAAGAGCCTTAAATCGCATCTGGTGGCCTTGTAGAGCCAAATACCCTCGTTCCCGAGGGTATTTTTTTACGATAAACTAGTAAGGCTGTACACATTTTCTTGACTGAAGGAGGACGTGTGGCAAACGAAAACGATTACGATGGCGGCGAGATTAAGATTCTCGAAGGTCTCGAGGCCGTTCGTAAGCGCCCGGGCATGTATATCGGCTCGACGAGCGCCAGCGGTCTGCATCACCTGGTGTGGGAGATCGTTGACAACTCCGTCGACGAGGCCATGGCCGGTTTCTGCACCGAGATCCAGGTGACGGTCCACGCCGACAACTCCATCACGGTCGTCGACAACGGGCGCGGCATCCCCGTTGACGAGCACCCTGTTAAAAAGATCCCGACGCTCGAGGTCGTCATGACGATCTTGCACGCCGGCGGTAAGTTCGATAACTCGGCCTATAAGGTTTCGGGCGGCCTGCACGGCGTTGGCATCTCCGTCGTCAACGCACTGTCCAAGCGCGTGGTCGTTCAGGTTCGTCGCGACGGCAACACCTACGAGATGGAGTTCTCGCGCGGCAAGACCGTCAAGAAGATGGAGGTCGTGGGCACCTCGGATTCGACGGGCACCACCGTCACCTTCTGGCCCGACGACGAGATCTTCGAGACATGCATCTACGATTTCGATACGCTGCACAACCGTCTGCAGGAGACGGCGTTCCTCAATAAGAACCTCAAAATCGTGCTGACCGACGAGCGCGAGGCGACTCCCCGTGTGGAGGAGTTTTGCTA
>URWS01000148.1 GCA_900551605.1 uncultured Collinsella sp.
CTTTTGGGAGGAATTGAAGCCGGAGCGCCCGCCGACAGGCTCGCACTCGACTTCCATGTCGCCGTCGCGCGCTCCTCGGCGCGTATCGCCAGCGATATCTGCGTGCACGAGGGCATCGACACCGTCGCGCTCTCGGGCGGCGTGTTCATGAACCGACTTCTGCTTCAGCTCCTCACCCGCGAGCTCAAAAGCGCAGGCCCTACTGTCCTTGTCCCCCACACCGTACCCGTCAATGACGGCTGCATCGCCTACGGTCAGGCGGCAGTCGCACGCGCTCGCCTCGCGCAGATTGCATCACAGTAGCTCGCCCTCGCACGCCGCCGCGCCCAGCCGTCTCACAGGCGTAACGCGTTTGCCCGCGAACCCCGCGAGCGCTACCATCAACTGATGGATTATTAAGCGCCCATCCAGCGCAAAGCGTATAAAAGGGGAACAATATGTGCCTTGCCGTTCCCGGCAAAGTAGTCAAACGCGACGACGACCTCAAGGCCACCGTCGACATGATGGGCATCGAGCGCCCCGTGTCGCTCAGACTCGTGCCGACGGCGCAGGTAGGCGACTATATTCTCGTACACGCCGGCTTTGGCATCCAGATCGTCGACGAGCAGGAAGCGCAAGAAACGCTCGAGCTCGTTAATGCCATGACCGAACTGGCCGAAGAAGACCAACTGGCCAGCAACCCGGCCGAGGCATACTAGTGGCGGCCGGACAGCCGGCGCGCTCCGGTATCGACTTTTCGGCATTTCGCGATTCCAAACTGGCTCGCGAGCTCATCGAGCGCATTCATGAGCTTGTCGGCGATCGCACCATCAACCTTATGGAAGTCTGCGGCACGCACACCGTGAGCATCGGCCGCTATGGCTTTCGCTCCATTATGCCGGCCGGGCTCAAGCTGCTGAGCGGACCGGGCTGCCCCGTCTGCGTCACCGCCAACCGCGACATCGACCACGCACTCGCGCTCGCCAACATAGACGGCGCCATCATCACCACCTTTGGCGACATGATGCGCGTGCCCGGATCGTCTACCTCGCTTGCCGCGCAAAAGGCAGCCGGACGCGACATCCGCATCGTCTACTCGCCACTCGACGCGCTCGATATTGCCGAGCACAACCCCGACCGCCCGGTCATCTTTATGGGCGTGGGCTTTGAGACCACGACGCCCACCATCGCCGCCGCCATCCTAGAGGCAGATGCGCGCGGGCTCCAGAACTTCTCGGTCTATTGCGCCCACAAGACCACGCCACCGGCGCTGCGCGCGATTGCCAACGACCCCGAGACGACCATCGACGGCTTTATCCTGCCGGGCCATGTCGCCACCATCACAGGGCTTGCACCCTTTGGCTTTTTGGCCGACGAGTTTAAGACCCCGGGCGTGGTTACCGGATTTGAGCCGGTCGATATTCTGCAGGGCATCTGCATGCTAGTGCAGATGGTCGTTGAGGGGCGGCCCGCGATCGACAACGCGTACCGTCGCGGCGTCAATGCGGACGGTAATCCCGTAGCGCGCCAGCTGGTCGAGCAGGTGTTTGAGCCGTGCGATACCACGTGGCGCGGGCTGGGACCGATTGCCGCCTCGGGCCTTTCCATCCGCCACGAGTTCTCGCGCTTTGACGCCGGCGTTCGCTATGACGTTCCGATCGAGCCGACGGTCGAGCCGCGCGGATGCCGTTGCGGCGACGTGCTGCGCGGGGCAATCGCGCCGAGCGACTGCCCGTTGTTCGGCCACGCCTGCACGCCCGAGCATCCTGTTGGCCCGTGCATGGTGAGCTCGGAAGGCAGCTGCGCGGCACATTATCGTTATCATGACTAGCCCAAACACCCTCGATTGGAGTTTTCGATATGTCCCATAGCGTCACCGATAGCACTGTCCTGCTGGGCCACGGCTCCGGCGGGCAGATGATGAAGCGCATTATCGACGAGGTCTTTCTGGATGCCTTTGGGTCGCCCGAGCTGCTCGAAGGCAACGATGCCGGTGTCGCCGCCCTGCCCGCGAGCGGGCACATCGCCATGTCGACCGACAGCTTTGTGGTGACGCCGCAGTTCTTTCCCGGCGGCAATATCGGCAGGCTCGCCGTGTGCGGAACCGTCAACGACGTCGCGACCTCGGGCGCCAACGTGCGCTACCTTTCGTGCGGCTTTATCCTCGAAGAGGGCTATCCCATGGATAAACTGCGTCAGATTGTGCAGACCATGGCCGAGACGGCGCGCGAGGCAGGCGTCAAAATCATCACCGGCGACACCAAGGTGGTCGAGCGCGGCGGGGCCGACGGCGTCTACATCAACACCGCCGGCGTGGGCGAGGTTCCTACGGGCGTGACGCTCAGCGGCGCCAACTGCCAGCCCGGCGACGTCATCCTGGTCTCGGGCACGCTAGGCGACCACGGTATCGCCATCATGAGCCAGCGCGAGGGCCTGGCGTTCTCGAGCAGCATCGAGAGCGACGCCGCGCCGCTCAACCACCTGATTGCCGACGTGCTGGCCGCCGCCCCCGACACGCGCTGCTTCCGCGACCCCACGCGCGGAGGCCTGGCCTCCACGCTCAACGAGTTTGCGCAGGCCAGCGGCGTTGCCATGGAGATTGACGAGGACGCCGTACCCGTACGCCCCGACGTGCAGGCCGCCTGCGAGATGCTCGGCTACGACGTGCTGCAGGTTGCCAACGAGGGCAAGATGGTCGCCGTGGTGCCGGCTGAGCAGGCCGATGCCGCGCTAGCAGCCATGCGTGCCGCCCGCTACGGCGAGAACGCCGCCATCATCGGTCGCGTGCTGCCGGTCGCCGAAGGTGCTCGTCCCGCCGTGCGTGTGCGCACCGGCTGGGGCTCGACGCGTATCCTCGACATGCTCGTGGGAGAGCAGCTGCCCAGGATCTGCTAACGGCAAGGGCTTGCGCTGGCGTGATGCGCCCCGATGCCGTTAAAGATGTTCAGATTCCAAACGCGCCCGACACGCAAGCCCAGTATCATGGGGTGCGCTTTACAACTCAAACGGCAGGAGCACCCATGGCAGCAGCCTATTCCCATGTGATTTTTGATCTGGACGGCACCATCCTCAATACGCTCGAGGACCTGGCGGCAGCCGGCAACCATACCTGCGAGATGCACGGCTGGCCCACGTTTGCCGTGGACGAGTACCGCTACAAGGTGGGAAACGGCATGCTCAAGCTGGTCGAGCGCTTTATGCCCGCCGAGTACGCGGGCGATGGCCGAATGTTTGAGCAGACGCTTGCCGAGTTTAGGGCTTATTACGGCGAGCACAAGGAGGACCACACCGCGCCCTATGCCGGCACGGTCGAGATGCTCGACCGTCTGCGCGCCGCGGGCGTTGAGCTTGCCGTGCTCACCAACAAGGACCATATTTCGGCGGCTCCGCTTATCGAAAAGTACTTTGGCCCCGATCGTTTTGCGCTGGTGCAGGGTCGTGTCGACGCGTTTCCACCCAAGCCCGAGGCTCCCGTCACGCTGCATGTAATGGAGGAGCTGGGCGCCGACCCGGCGACCACGCTCTACGTTGGCGATTCGAATGTCGATGTTCTGACCGGCCACAATGCCGGCCTTAAGAGCGCCGGCGTCACCTGGGGCTTCCGCGGCCGAGCAGAGCTCGAAGCCGCCGGCGCCAACTACGTAGTGGACACCCAGGACGAACTCGCCGCGCTGATCTTGGGCGAGTAGCGAGCCGCCCACCAATAAGTTGCGGTGAAATAGGGACTGATTACCGGCCTACTGCCCCCAAACAGTCCCTATTTCACCGCAACTTAGATGGGCACGGGGCAGCTAATTTGGGACAGGGCTCTTTTAGCTGCCCCTCAACAATGGCAACACCGCGGGTAGAGGACGGACAGCGAGCGGACACCAGAGCGAACAAATTGGCATGAAAAGAGGGCGGCATAGACCTTCTGGTCATGCCGCCCTCTTTGAATGACAAGTTGTCGCTCTGGTGTCCGCGCAGCGTCGAGCCGTTACGCGGTTCGTAGAACCGCGTAACTCCCCTAGCTCAGCATTGCATCCATCATCTCGGAGTTGACGGAGTCGTCAGCAGACCACTCGCCGTCGTCGTTGCAGGTGTACTTGAAGATAACCGTGGTCTTCCTGGGCTCGGTGGCCTTGGTCACATCGACCATCACCTGCCCGGCCATCTTGTACAGCTCGTCATCGGAAGGAACCGTGTCAAGTGCAGCGACCTTCTCCTGATACTGGGTGGAGAAGTCCTCGACGATCTTGTTCATGGACTTGCAGGTGATGGAGACCTCGGCGGTTGCAACGCCCTTGTCCTCGTCGACCGTCACGTCGCCGATCTCGTAATCAAAGCCCTCGAGATAGGTCTTGGCATACTCCTTAGGATCGATGCCCAGCTGCTCGAACTCGTCGCCCGAAGCCTCTTCCAGACCAGAGAGGAAATCGTCGCCACCGTTTTTGACCTCATCGAACTGAGTCGTAAGGTCCTCGGTGATGAGTTCTTCGATCGAAGGGCCTCCGCAGCCGGAAAGCACGACCACGCATGCAACCAAAACGGCCATGAGGGGCGCAAGCAGCTTCTTTTTCATGTTGTTCCTCCCAATGAGCGGCACCGTGCTTCCCAGACACGGCACACGTTGTGATAGTAAGCACATACTATCCACTTATGAACACCCTCGGCAGCACGAAGGCGCGGTCGGTTCGTTTTAACGTCCGAACGGTCTGCGAGTCCGCTCAGCATGCAATAAAACGCATCCGTACCGTGCAATCAAAACCACCCCTAAAAGGGGTGGTTTGCTCTTAGGGTATAACCCTTGGATT
>URWS01000149.1 GCA_900551605.1 uncultured Collinsella sp.
TGTATAAGAGACAGGAGCCAATATGTGAGCGGCAAGACGATCCCGCGGCGCGATGTGGCTGAGCTGCTCGCTCGTATTTTGGAGGTCGATGTTACCTGGCTGCTTGCCGGCGACGCCGATCAAGGCGAGGCATCATCACCCCGCAACGATTCCAAGCCCGAACCCCATCCCTCAGCTCAAATTGCAAGGAGCACCACCATGCGTACTTTTTCTAAATCCACCAAGCTCGATAACGTCCTGTATGACGTGCGCGGTCCCGTCGTCGACGAGGCCGCCCGTATGGAGGACGAGGGTGAGCGCATCCTCAAGCTCAATATCGGTAACCCGGCGCCCTTCGGTTTCCGCACGCCCGATGAGGTCATCAAGGACATGCGCCAGCAGCTGCCCGACTGCGAAGGCTATTCCAACTCGCGTGGCCTGTTCTCCGCGCGCAAGGCGATCATGCAGTATTCGCAGATCAAGGGCCTGCCCAACGTTCAGATGGAGCATATCTACACGGGCAACGGCGTGTCCGAGCTCATTCAGCTTTCGATGAACGCGCTGCTCGACAATGGCGACGAGATTCTGATCCCCAGCCCCGACTATCCGCTCTGGACGGCGTGCGCAACCCTTGCCGGCGGTCATCCTGTGCACTATCTGTGCGATGAGCAGGCGGATTGGTATCCCGACCTGGAGGATATGGAGTCCAAGATTACGAGCGCGACCAAAGCCCTCGTCATCATCAACCCCAACAACCCCACGGGTTCCGTCTATCCGCGCGAGGTGCTCGAGGGCATCGTCGAGGTTGCACGCAGGCATCAGCTGATGATCTTTGCTGATGAGATCTACGACCGCCTGTGCATGGACGGCTACGAGCACGTCTCGATTGCCTCGCTCGCTCCCGATCTGCCCTGCGTCACCTTTAGCGGTCTGTCCAAGTCGCACATGATCGCGGGCTATCGTATTGGCTGGATGGTGCTTTCGGGCAACCAGCGCTGCATGAGCGACTTCATCATGGGCATCAACATGCTCTCCAACATGCGCCTGTGCTCCAACGTGCCGGCTCAGTCGATCGTTCAGACGGCGCTCGGTGGCCATCAGTCCGTCAACGACTACATCCGCCCCGGCGGCCGTGTCTACGAGCAGCGCAACTTTGTGTATGAGGCGCTCAACAAGATTGACGGCATCTCGGTGGTTAAGCCGCGTGCGGCGTTCTACATCTTCCCCAAGATGGATGTGAAGAAGTTCAACATTACCGATGACGAGCAGTTCGCCCTTGACCTGCTGCACGAGAAGAAGATCCTGATCACGCGCGGCGGCGGCTTTAACTGGGCTGAGCCCGACCACTTCCGTATCGTGTACCTGCCGCGCATGGAAGTGCTCAAAGAGTCCCTCGAAGACCTCGCCGACTTCTTCGACCATTACCGCCAGAGCTAGTGGGATAGAAGTTCCGCACTATGAAAAGCTCCCTGCAGTTGTTTTGCTGCAGGGAGCTTTCTTGAATCGGCGGAACTAAATAACGATTCCGCAACAGTGGTCGATTTCGTGTTGGATGATCTCGGCGGTGTAGCCCGAGAAGTTTTTGATGCGGTGGACGAAATTCTCGTCCAAATACTCAACCTTAATGCGGCGATAGCGAGTACAGGGGCGCTCGCCGGAAAGCGAGAGACATCCTTCGCTCGTCTGATAGGAATTGACCTGCTCAAGAATTTGAGGGCTGTACATCAGCAGCGCCCTGTTGCCGTCCTTTACGCAGATGATGCGTTTGCGCACGCCAATCATGTTGGCGGCAAGGCCCACGCACTCGTGCTCATGCTCATGGAGCGTATCCAGGAGGTCCTGCCCGGTCGCGGCATCGTCGGGCCCCGCGTCTTCGGAAGGCAGGCGCAAAAAGAACTCGGATTTCATGATGGGCTTAATCATGGCGGGCTCCTCATGTCTCGTGCTTTCGTGGACTTTTAATAATAGCGCGGAAGGAAAGCTGCTCGTCCGCGTTACAATCTTTCGACGTTGGACCATGTTGCCAGACTCGTCGCGTGCGGCGTCTGGCGTAAGTCTAGGGCTCATTCTCGCCCTGGACTGTTCCTCTGGGGCGATGTGACTGTCGTTCCAAGAGGAAGGAAATGCATGGGGAGCAAATCTCAGCAACAAGTTCAAGTAGCGCCATCGGCCACTGCGGCGTTTCTCGTCGTAATGTATATTGCAGCCTTTGTCGCCGCGTTTAACGAGAACATTATTAACGTGGCGTTGCACGACATCATGGCGGTCTTTTCGGTGAGCGCTACCACGGCGCAGTGGCTCGTTTCGGGATACATGATCGTGACGTCGATCTTTACGGCCATCATGGCCTTTCTGTCCGGTCGTTTCTCGACGCGCAAGCTGCTGTTTTTCGCATGCGGATGCATGGTCGCCGGAGAAGTTCTGTGCCTGGTCGCCCCGTCGTTTACCGTTTTGCTGCCAAGTCGTATTTTGCAGGCTGCGGGATCGGGCATCTTGTTTCCGCTCATGATGAATGTGGTGCTATCTTGTGCTCCGCGCGAGAAGCTCGGTCTGTATCTGAGCCTGGGCGGTGCCTGCATTACGCTAGGGCCGGCGTTTGGGCCCGTGATTAGTGGTCTTATGTGCACGTTGTTTGGCTGGAGGGCGGTGTTCGTAGTGCCGCTGGTGGGCGGTGTCGTGGTCGCCGCGGCGGCAGCAAAGCTCGTTCGGAATGTCGGAGAGCGCTCGAACACCACGCTTGATATTCTGTCGGTTGTTTTGCTCGCCGCCGGCATTACGGCATTTGTGTATTCCGTAGGCGAGTTCTCGACCAATCTGATTGCCGGCATCGTGGCTCTTTTCGCCGCCATTGTGCTGCTCGGCCTATTTGCGGCCCGCCAGCTCAAGCTCGAGCATCCGGTGCTTAACGTGCGTCCCATGGCGAGCGGTCGCTTTTGGCCTGCGTGCCTGCTTGTGGTGGTGTCGATGATGACGACGTTCTCGATGAGCGTTTTGTTGCCGCTCTATTTTGAGGGCGCATACGGCATGACCGCACTTGTTGCGGGCCTGCTCATTTTGCCGGCGATTGCCTGCAACGCCGTGACCTCGATTGTGGGCGGACGCGTGATGGACGCCCGTGGCGCATGGCCGCTGCTGCCGGTCGGCTTTGCCCTGATTGCCGTGGGACAGATTGCAATCTCGATGACGGCGGCAAGCATGAACATCGGCGTCGTCGTGGCGCTGACCGTTGTGGTGTATGCCGGAGTCGGCCTGGTGCTGAGTCCCTCGCAGACGGCCGGCTTGGAGACGCTGCCTGCCGCTGAGCATCCTCACGGAACGGCATTGCTAAACACGTGGAACATGATTGCCGCATCGTTTGGCCCGTCGCTGTTTATCGGCCTGCTCTCGAGTTCTGCCGCGACCGCCGGCGCCGCTGGCGCTGCGTCCGACGTTGCCCAGGCGATTGGATTTGCAGCTGCCGTGCGTGTGGCGGCTGTAATTGCCGTGGTCGGGTTCGCGACGTCGCTGGTGTACGCTCGTCGCGAGTCGCACATGTCGCATTAATGTGTGCACATAGATTCTGCAGCTAGATTGGATGGCGACACCATAAACTAATGGACGTTTTGCCGAGAGGCATGAATGTTTAAAGCGCAAAGAGTGCGCGACGGGCCCCGCGAATGGGGCGATGATGCCCGAGAGGGCCAAGAAGGAGTCTCATGTCCGAGAACGAAGAGATCATGAACGAGACCGAGAACGAGACCGTGGCTGCCGAGGTCGAGGCAGTCGAGACCGTGGAAACCGAAGCTGCCGAGGTTGAGGTTGCTGACGAGGTTTCCGCCGAGGAGGAGGCCGAGGTTGTCGAGGCCGCCGTTGATTACGATGACGAAGAGCTGATGGACAAGATGCAGAAGGCCGCCCGTCTGCTGCGTAGCCGTCGCTTTGCTATTTCCAAGGAGGAGGAGGCCAAGGCCGAGCGCATGGCGAACATCGAGCGCGCCATCAAGCTCCTTGACCTCAAGCCCAAGATGGAGCAGAAGGAAATGTCCGACCTGCTGGGCATGCGCCTTCGTGAGCTCGATGGCCTGATGGCCGAGGCCGAGGCTGCCGATCTGGTCGGCCGCATCGACGACGCCGAGGGCGATATGCGCAAGATTGTTGTCTTCGCCGCCGAGGATGCCGCTGAGGGCCTGGTCGAGCTTGCCAACAAGAAGGAGAAGCTCCTGCCCGAGCTTTCTTATGAGGAGGCCACCGAGCTGATGGCCGCTCTCGATAAGGTTATCGCTCCGCTCGTCGCCATGGGCCTGGACGAGGACCGCGGTCCTCGCGGCGGTCGTGACGATCGCGGTGGCCGTGGCGGCGACCGTGGCGGTCGCGGCGGCTTTGGCGATCGCGGTGGCCGTGGCGGTGACCGCGGTGGCCGCGGTGGCGATCGTGGCGGCCGTGGCGGCTTTGGTGACCGTGGCAGCGACCGTGGCGGTCGCGGCAGCTTTGGCGGCAACCGTGGTGGCTATGGCGATCGCGGTGGCAACCGTGGCGGCTTCGGCGGCAACCGTGGTAACGACCGTGGCGGTCGCGGTGGCGATCGTGGCGGCCGCAACGGTGGCGGCTTCCGCGGCAACCGTTTCTAATTGGTTACGCGGTTCTACGAACCGCGTAACCAGTTGACGCTGCGCCCTTAGGTTCCGCCGTTCTAACGAACGGCGGACCGGTCGACGCTGCGCGACGTCCAGAGCGACAATTTGTCATTCAAAAGGCAAGGCATGACCAGAAGGTCTATGCCTTGCCTTTT
>URWS01000150.1 GCA_900551605.1 uncultured Collinsella sp.
GAGATTCGCCTTAGTCTCGTGGGCTCGGAGATGTGTATAAGAGACAGGTCTAAGACAGTCAAGATCGTCCTGGTGGTCATCGGCGTGCTGGCGATGCTGCTTTCCGTCTCGGCGATGGCGTGCTCCGGCCTTATGTCGCAGGCCGAGGACACCTCGGGCTACAAGCTGACCGGCGGTGTTGCTGCAACTATCAACGGCACCAACCTCACCGAGGACACCGTGACCAAGCAGATCATGAGCATGCGCACGTCCTACGGCTACACCAAGGATAAGGATTGGGCGCAGTATCTGGTTGACAACGACCTCACGCCCAAGAAGTACCGCAAGCAACTCATCGACTCCTACACGCAGCAGATTCTGCTTCAACAGGCACAGAAGGAGAACGGCGTGACGGTGTCGGACGAGGAGGTCGAGAAGGCTTGGAAGGACGCGTGCAAGAGCGCAGGCGGTGCCAAGGCCTTTAAGAAGACCCTCAAGACCTACGGCTATACCGAGGACACCTACAAGGACTCGCTCAAGGAGAGTCTGGCGCAACAGAAACTCAAGGATGCCGTCGCGCCCACGAGCAAGCCCAAGGACAGCGAGATTGTCGATTACATCAACGAGAACCTGTCCAGCTACAACGACGCCCGCCGCTCGTCGAACATCCTGATCAAGGTTGATTCCGACGCTTCCGACGAGGACAAGGCTGCCGCCAAGGCCAAGGCACAGGAGTGCCTGGACAAGATCAACTCCGGTGAGCTGAGCTTTGAGGACGCCGTTGAGCAGTACTCCGAGGACACCGGTTCCAAGGAGAAGAAGGGCGATGTGGGCTGGGATAAGCTCACCACTTTCGTCGACAGCTACCAGACGGCGCTCGAGGGGCTCAACAAGGGCGACGTGAGCGAAGTCGTCGAGTCGACCTATGGCTACCACATCATCAAGTGCACCGACTACTTCCATGTCGATAATCAGGTTGATGACATCAACCAGGTACCCAAGGACATCAAGAAGTACGTTTCCAACGTGGTGAAGACGCAGGCGGCCAGTACTGCATACAGCGAGTGGCTGGAGCAGTACAAGAAAGACGCCGACATTACCGTCAACCCCATGCCCAAGGATGTGCCCTACAACGTGAGCCTGAAGGGCGTCACCAAGAGCTCGACCGACGATTCGTCGACGACTGAGTAATCATGGGGCGGTGCTCGCGCGAGTGCCGCCCACGCTATTAGAGAGGATTTGCAGATGACCAACGAAGAGCTGCAGAAGGAAATGATCGCGGCCATGAAGGCTAAGGACAAGGTTCGCCTGTCCATCATTCGCCAGGTCAAGGCCGAGGTGAAGAATATCGAGGTTAACGAGCGCCGCGATGTGACCGAGGAAGACGTCAACAGCATGATCAAGCGTCTGATTAAGCAGACGAGCGAGACGCTGGAGATGTCCATCAAGGCCGGCACCGACCAAGAGCGTACCGACAACCTGACCGAGCAGGTCAAGATTCTGGAGAGCCTTCTGCCCGCGCAGGTTTCGGGCGAGGAGCTCGAGGCTCTGATTGAGCAGGTCATCGCTGAGCTGGGCGCCACGTCCAAGAAGCAGATGGGCCAGGTCATGGGCGCTCTGGGTAAGGCCACTGGCGGCAACTTCGATAAGCCGGCAGCAGCAAAGATCGTTGGAGCCAAACTCGCGTAGGGACCGAGCGGCATATAGTTGATTTTGAGGGGGCGTGACCATTGCGGTCGCGCCCCTTTTTTGATGGCAGCTGAAGGGCACTCATTGGGGACAGACTTAAATGAGTGCCCACTTCCCGGGTACTCATTTAAGTCTGTCCCCAATGAGTGGGTGGAAGATTGCGGGTTCTTTACGGGAATGTAGTGTGGGCTGCGGAAACGTGGTTCTTTCCGTACAATAGTTCAACTCGTGTAAACGCAGGGAAGGGACATTCATGGCAGACATGATCGAGATCAAGCATCTCAACAAGTACTTTGGCGACCTGCATGTGCTCAAAGATATCAACCTCACCGTCAAGCGCGGCGAGAAGCTCGTAATGATCGGGCCTTCCGGCTCGGGTAAGTCGACGCTCATCCGTTGCGTTGATTATCTGGAGGAGCCCACGTCGGGCGAGGTCATCATCGACGGTACGCCGCTTACCAAAAAGAATCACCTGGAGATGGCTCGCAAGTATAGTTCCATGGTGTTTCAGCAGTTCAACCTGTATCCCAACATGACGGTGCTGGGCAACCTGACGCTCGCGCCCATCAAGCTACAAAAGAAGAGCAAGGAGGAGGCGACCGAGATCGCCATCGCCGCGCTCAAGCGCGTCGGCATGGCGCATAAGGCCGGCGAGTATCCGCAGAACCTCTCGGGCGGTCAGCAGCAGCGTATCGCCATCGCCCGCGCCCTGTGCACCAAGCAACCCATCATCCTGTTTGACGAGCCTACCTCGGCACTCGACCCCGAGATGGTCCAGGAGGTTCTGGACGTTATGATTGAGCTCGCGCAGGAGGACATCACCATGATCTGCGTGACGCATGAGATGGGCTTTGCGCGCCAGGTGGCCGACCGCGTCATCTTTATGGAGGACGGCCGCATTCTGGAGGAGGGTACGCCCGAGCACTTCTTCGATAACCCCGAGAACCCGCGCTGCCGCGAGTTCCTGTCCAAGATTCTGCACTAGGCGCGGTGATGGACATGACGGATATGACGAGGGCGGCCGTGTCACGCCGTCACTTTTTGCAGCTGGCGGGCGCCGGCATGCTTGCGCTGACGGGGACCGCGCTTATCGGTTGCGGTAACTCTACCAGCGGCGAGGGCTCCGACAAGGGGTCCAAGCTTGCGGCCATTAAGTCGCGTGGTCATCTGAATGCCGGCGTCAAGAAGGACGTTCCCGGCTATGGCTATTACGACACCGCCAAGGGCCGCTTTGAGGGCATGGAAGTCGATTTGTGCTACCAGATCGCCGCTGCCGTCTTTGGCGTGAGCTACAAGGAGGCCCGCGCCCAGGAGCTTGTCGAGTTTACCGACGTAACGCCCAAGACGCGCGGCCCGCTGATCGATAACGGCCAGCTCGATGTGGTCGCGGCGACCTACACCATCACCGACGAGCGCAAGAAGAGCTGGGATTTCTCGACGCCGTACCGCACCGACTACGTGGGACTCATGGTCAAGAAGCGTTCGGGCTTTACCTCGATTGAGGACTTGGACGGCAAGGTCATTGGCGTGAGCCAGGGTGCCACCACGCAGGGCCTGATCGAGCAGATGATCAAGGACAACGGCTTTAGCTGTAAGCCCGAGTTTAGGGCCTTTAGCGGCTATCCCATCATCAAGAGTTCCCTCGACGCCGGCAATATCGACGTCTTTGCCATGGACCGCTCCACGCTGGCCGGCTACATGAACGAGACCGTTGAGCTGCTACAGCCCGAGGTCAAGTTTGGCGAGCAGGGCTACGGCGTGGCGACCAAGAAGGGCTGCGACCTTTCGGCCGTGGTCGATCAGGTGATTTGCGATCGCCTGGCCGACGGCTGGCTCGACCAAGAGGTCAAGACCTGGGGTCTTGTATAGGCGCATCGTCCAAGGAAGGAATCAAATGCTCGAAGGATTATTTGACGCCGACCGTTGGTCGACGACATTTCAAAACATGGGGCCCTTCTGGGAGGGCTTTGGCGTGACGCTACAGGTGGTCGTTGCCGGTCTGCTGCTGTCGCTGGTGCTGGGCACGCTGCTGGGCGTGTTCTCCACCACCCGTTCGCGCGTGCTGCGCGCCATAAGCCGCGTGTACGTGGAGTTTTACCAGAACACCCCGTTGCCCGTGCAGGTGCTCTTTATGTACATGGCCGGTCCGCAGTTTTTGCAAGCCATAACCGGTGCCGACCAGCCGGTGCGCATCGCGCCGTTCGTGCTGGGCTTCTTGGGCGTGGGCCTGTATCACGCGGCCTACATTTCGGAGGTCATCCGCACTGGTATCGAGGCGGTTCCGCGCGGTCAGATGGAGGCGGCCCAGAGCCAGGGCTTCACCCGTGCCCAGGCGTACTGGTACATCGTGCTGCCCCAGACGTTCAAGATCATTCTGCCGCCGCTGTGTAACCAGGCACTCAACCTGGTCAAGAACACGTCGGTGCTGGCGCTTGTGGCCGGCGGCGACCTTATGTACCGTTCCGACAACTTTGTGAGTCTGTACGGTTACCTGCAGGGATATATCGTCTGCTGCCTTATGTACTTCATCATCTGCTTTCCGCTCGCCATGCTGGTGCAGTGGCTCGAGCGCCGCTCCAAGGAGCGTCCGCGCGGCGTGAGCCTGGCCGAGCTGGGGCTCGACAACGTAGAGGAGGCCTAGCGCATGGAAATCTTCAACGCGACCAACCTGCTCTACATTTGGGGCGGCTTTGTTAAGACGATCGAGATCTCGGCGCTGTCGATCTTTTTCTCGCTCATCTTTGGCACGGTGCTGGCGCTCGTTAAGAGCTATGCGCCCCGCCCGTTCCGTATTTTGGTAAGCGCCTATATCGAGCTGTTCCGTTGCACGCCGAACCTGCTGTGGATCCTGTTTATCTACTTTACGGTGCAGGGTTTGGACATTGTGATTTCGACCATCGCCTTTACGCTGTTTACCAGCGCCGTTATGGCCGAGATTGTGCGCGGCGGCCTCAACTCGATTCCGCGCGGCCAGTTTGAGGCGGCGCAGAGCCAGGGCTTTGGCTTCTTTGCCACCATGCGCTACATCATTCTGCCGCAGACATTTAAGACGATCATTCCGGCGCTGTTTAGC
>URWS01000151.1 GCA_900551605.1 uncultured Collinsella sp.
CTACACTTATGCGATCGTCGGCAGCGTCAGATGTGTATAAGAGACAGGCTCTTCCAACTCGGCGCGCTCCTCGTCGGACAATGGTTGGGACTCAAGCTCGGCCATGGTGCAGCCCTTTCTTTCAAAAAAAGCCGCCGACACAATGTCAGCGGCTTATCAAATCCAAGGGTGGAGACGAAGGGAGTCGAACCCTCGGCCTCTGCCATGCGACGGCAGCGCTCTCCCAACTGAGCTACGTCCCCAGGACAAGTCGATATTTTACCTACGGCTCGCCAACTGTCAACGCCCAATAACCAGTCTTTTTGGAGCGCGGCTATTTTGACAACTTTTCGAACAGGCGATCCTCTCGATGATTTTTTAATCCCCGTCCCAGAAAAATCATCGACGAACGCCCTACTTTGCGCTGGTGAGGACGCCGGTGGTGTCGAAGGCCGGGGTGAAGCTCTCGTCTACCGCGCCGCCCTCTTGCCAGAACATCGTCGTAAAGCCCAGATCGTCGGCATGGTCGAGCACTTGCTCGTACTCCTCGCGCGTCACGGCACGCGCCAGGTCGCCGCCCTGCTCGCGCATGAGGGCATTGGGCGTGTACTGGTTCATGACCGAGATCGGCACATCGCCCACCGTCTGCCACACCAGGTCCAGTACGCGACACGAATCGTCCGCATGCCCCGGCAGCACCAGGTGACGCACGATCATGCCGCGCTTCATGAGCCCGTCCTCGTCCACCAGCTCTCCCCCGCGGCGCTCGATCTCGCGCGCCATCTGCGCCAGGCCCGACACGGCCACGCGCGGGTAATCATTAATGTGGGAGAGCGACTGCGCAAGCCCCGCATCGGCATATTTAAAGTCGGTGAGCCACACATCGACCAGATCACCCAGGGCCGCCACGGCACTCGCCCGCTCATAGCCACTCGTGTTGTAGACGATCGGAATGGCCAGCCCGCGCTCCCGTGCCGCGGCAATCGCGGCCGGCAGCAGATGCGCATAATGCGTCGCCGTCACCAGATTGATGTTGTTGGCACCCTGGTCCTGCAGCTCTAGCATGATCTCTACCAAGCGCTCGGGCGTAATCTCTAGACCGAAATTGCCCGTCGAGATCTCATGGTTCTGGCAGTAAATACACTTGAGCGAACAGCCGCTAAAGAAGATCGTCCCCGAACCGGCTTCGCCCGAGATGGGCGGCTCCTCCCACATGTGAAGTGCCGCGCGGGCCACCTTGGGCGTGTCGTCGGCACCGCATGCGCCACGCGCATGCTCTTCGCGCGCCGCACCGCAACGGCGCGGACACAAATGGCAGGCGGGCGAAAAAAGTTCGGTCAACGACGTCGACATGAAACCATGCTCCAAAACAACGATTTAGCAGCTCAAACGTAAAGGCTCGGACCGCGCAGGCGGCTCCGTCCTTAAGGCGCCGTAATCGTCCGACACGATTTTTGTAATGTCAAGACTGGAATCGACAAAGTGCCGCTTTATGATGTAGGTATTCCGCCCCCCGCGGAGCAACTGGGTGAACCGTCGCGTTTATTTAGGGAGCCCACACAGTCGTACTTAGTACAGGTATCCTTCGTTGTTAAGGACGCTGGAACGGTCGATGAGGGCACCCACCTGTTTTAGGTGGGTTCATTTTCGTAACGTGGGGGGTGGTTTTCTTTTGCCGAAAATCATCATCACATCTCAGTTACGTTCCACCAGCGTTCCGCAGGCAACATTCTGCCGACGGTGCAATATCTGGTAAGCGCGTGATTATCGCCACGCGCAATTCCATACACCCCCTTTGGTCGAGTATCATGGTTCGGCTATGCCCTTTGCGCATGGCATTCTATTTGACCTTTTCCTTCGACGCTTGGCGGTTTTAGATTCATGGCTTCATCCCCGAGCTACATACCGTACCTATGCGTGGCAGCGGCGGCCTTTATCACGACCTTCCTCACGGTGCCCCTGGTCAAGCGCTTGGCAATTAAGCTCGACGCTGTCGACTACCCATCTAAGCGCCGCATCAACACCAAGCCCATCCCGCGTTTGGGCGGAACGGCGGTGTTTTTGGGCCTGGTCGTTGCCTGCATTGTGCAAATCCTAGGCACCTGGCACCTAGGCTGGCCACCCGTCCTGGTGCCGCACCCGCGCCTTCACATTAGCTATCCCATGCTGGCGCTCTCCTTTACTGTCATCTTTGCGACCGGCGCTATCGACGACGTCTTCCAGCTCAAGCCCAAGCAAAAGCTGGCCGGACAGGTCCTCGCCGCGCTCATCGCCTGTATCGGCGGCCTAAAAATCGGCGTCATCGTCAACCCGTTTGCCCCCGGCGAGATCATACTCGGATGGCTCGCCTACCCCATCACCGTAATCTATCTGGTGGCATTCACCAACATCATTAACCTCATCGACGGCCTCGACGGCTTGGCCACGGGCATCTGCGGCATCGCCTCATTCACCATGTTTTCGATGGCCGTTCTCTCGGGCCGTATCGACGCCGCTGCGCTCTCCATTGCGCTCTTTGGCGCCTGTCTGGCCTTTTTGCGCTACAACTTCAACCCCGCAAGCATCTTCTTGGGCGACTCGGGGTCGTTGCTTCTGGGCTTTGCACTGGGCTCCATCTCGCTGCTCAACGTGAGCCGCACCGCCGCACTCACCTCGCTTATCATCCCGCTCATCGTTGCCGGCGTGCCCATCATCGACACGTTAAGCGCCATCGTGCGCCGCAGGCGCGCCCACATTAGCATCGGGCAGGCCGACAAGGGCCACATCCACCACCGCCTGATCCAAGAAGGCTACAACCAAAAACAGGCTGTGCTGCTCATCTATGCCTGGTGCATTATGCTTTCGGCCGGCGCCGCCGCCATCAATCAGGTCGAGGTGCCCATGCGCGTGCTCATCTTTACCGTGCTTGCCATTGGATCGGCGGCCTTTGCCAAGCATCTACATCTGTTTGAGCCCGTGCTGCGCCACCATTACAACAAGCGCACGCACGAGGACGAACTGGTCACCCCCGACGACCCCGCTTTTAAGCAGGAGGAGCAGGCAGCCGAGGAGCGCAAAGAAGAGCGCCACCACAAGCTCTAGGGCAAGCTGCCGAGGATGTGCCAAGGCACCGTTGGCGAAGCGCGGCCGCGCCGCGCCCATCGCACATGCCGCAGCACGCGCGTCCCTCTCCCGCCCCCTCGCCTACTTACGCACCGCCCCTCCAATAAACGCGCTATCATCTTGACCCATGAACATACGTTAGGAGCAATCATGCCAAACGAGAACAGCTACGAAGTCGCGCTGCAAAAGAGCAACGCCATTCGCGAGGGCCTGGCCAAGACGCCCGAAAAGTTCACCATGCTCACCGGCGACCGCCCCACCGGCCGTCTGCACCTGGGCCACTACTTCGGCACCCTCAAGGGCCGTGTTGAGCTGCAGAACATGGGCGCCAAGACCAACGTGCTCATCGCCGACTACCAGGTCATCACTGACCGCGACACCACCGAGCACATCCAGGACAACGTGTACAACATGGTCATGGACTACCTTGCCTGCGGCATCGACCCCGACAAGACCATGATCTACGCTCACTCCGCCGTGCCCGCCGCCAACCAGCTCATGCTGCCGTTCCTATCGCTGGTGTCCGAGGCCGAGCTGGCGCGCAACCCCACGGTCAAGGCCGAGATGGAGGCCTCGGGCCACGAGCTTACCGGCCTTCTGCTCACCTACCCGGTGCATCAGGCCTGCGACATCCTGTTCTGCAAGGGCAACGTGGTGCCCGTCGGTCGTGACCAGCTGCCGCATATCGAGCTCACCCGCACCATCGCCCGCCGCTTTAACAACCGCTACGGCAAGGTGTTCCCCGAGGTCGACGCGCTGCTGTCCGAGACCCCGCTGCTGCCGGGCCTGGACGGTCGCAAGATGAGCAAGAGCTATGGCAACGCCATCAACATCTCGATGACCGCCGAGGAGACGGCCAAGCGCATCAAGAAGAGCCAGACCGACTCCGAGCGCATGATCACGTTCGATCCCGAGAACCGCCCCGGCGTGTCTGGCCTGCTTTCGACAGCCGCCATCTGCACCGGTCGCTCCGAGGTCGAGATTGCCGAGGAGATCGGCATGGGCGGCTCCGGCCAGCTCAAGAAGTACGTGACCGAGGCCGTCAACGAGTATTTCGCACCGATCCGCGAGCGTCGCCAGCGCTACGAGAACGATCTGGACTATGTGAAGGACGTCCTGCACGAGGGCAACCGTCGCGCCAACGAGATCGCCGAGCAGACCCTGGCAGAGGTTCAGGATGCCATGGGCATGGTGTACTAGACCGATCTGCCGGCTTGAGCTTTCGATTGCTATAGGGCGGGCGCTACGGCGTCCGCCTTTTTTGAAGCCGGACCGCTTCGGCTCCGTCCATCGCACTCCCCCGACAAACAGGAACAGGCCCGCCGGCAGTTAGTTGCCAGCGGGCCTGTTCCTGAAGTACACCGTTGAATCGCACAGAGGGGAGGAATGCGAATCAAACTCAACAGGGCAGGCTTTTTCATCGCCTATTGCCTGCTCCGTTGCTGAAACCAATATAGTTCACCGTGGTTTACTTTCTAGCGTCAATATGCGCCGCCATACCTTCTCCATAAGTTAGCTCCGGTAAACTAAAACCACCACAAAGGGGACAGGCACCTTTGTGGTGATTTTGACGAAGCCCGCCACTACAGCCCGGCAGGCCAACGACAGGCGGCCAGATCAACATGCATGGGATCGGCA
>URWS01000152.1 GCA_900551605.1 uncultured Collinsella sp.
GAGCGCCACGAGTCCCGTCGTATCGACAACCAGCTGCGCGGCCGCTCCGGTCGTCAGGGCGATCCGGGCGAGACCCAGTTCTACCTGTCGCTCGAGGACGACCTCATGCGCCTGTTCGGCGGCGACAAGATGGACCGCGTCTCCAAGATGATGGTCACGGCCGACATGGGCGACGACATGCCCATCCAGCACAAGATCATCTCCAAGGCCGTCGAGAGCGCCCAGCACAAGGTCGAGAGCATCAACTTCTCCATGCGTAAGAGCGTCCTTGAGTACGACGACGTCATGAACAAGCAGCGCCAGGTCATCTACGCCGAGCGCAATAAGATTCTGGACGGCAAGGACCTGACCGACCACATCACCGAGGTCATGCACGACACCGTGTACCGCTGCGTGCAGGAGTTCTGCACCAAGGACAGTCACGATGGCGAGCGCGACCTGGAGGGCCTGCGCAAGTGGGTTGTGGAGCTCACCGGCCACATCGATACGCCGAAGTTCCCCGACGAGGATTATGAGGCCCTGGCTGCCGATGTCCTGGCTTACGTAGAGAAGTGCTACAACATGAAGGCCGAGCGCTTGGGCGAGGACCTGATGCGCGAACTCAACACCCAGGTCATGCTGCGCGTCATCGATACCCGCTGGATGAACTACCTGCAGGAGATGGACTACCTCAAGACCGGCATCGGCCTGCGCGGCTTTGGCCAGCGCGACCCGCTGGTCGAGTACAAGACCGAGGCCTACGGCGCGTTCCAGATGCTCGTCGACACCATGTACGAGGATTACCTGCGTACGGTTCTGCGCATCGAGATCAAGGCTGCCCCGCGTGCCGTGGAGCACAAGGAGGAGCCCGCGCTCGAGGGTGCGCGCTTCTCCGGTCCTGCCGAGGTCGATGGTGACAACGGCGACTCGGTGCTGCGCAAGCAGGCGCAGGTGCAGGCCCGCACGGCTGTCCAGGGTGGTCCGGCTGCCGTCAACAACGGTGGCAAGGTGACCACCTATCGCAAGTCCGAGAGCGACGATCCGTACGTCAACGTGGGCCGCAACGACCCGTGCCCCTGCGGTAGCGGCAAGAAGTTTAAGTACTGCCACGGCAGGAATCGTTAATGGCTGAGGCTTTAGAGGTAACGCCCGCCGAGCTGGACGCGTTTGCGGACCGGCTCGGCGAGGTCGAGTCGTATCTCCACTTGGACGAGAAGCGTACCCGCGTGACCGAGCTCGAGGCCAAAAGTGTTGCCCCTGGCTTTTGGGATGACGCCGACGCCGCCCGTGCCACCATGGAGGAGATCGCTCGCACCAAGGAAGATATCGCTGCCGTGGACACCGCGCGCGGCGAGCTTTCCGATGCCCGCGCCGCGCTGGAGCTTGCCGAGGAGATGGGGGATGACCCCGACGCCGCCGCCCTTCGCGAGGAGGCTACGGCCACGGCTGAGCGCCTGGCCCGTGCCATCGATGAGCTTGAGCTTTCGAGCTGGTTTACCGGTGAGTTCGATCACGGCGATGCTATTGTGACCATCAAGCCCGGACAGGGTGGTCTGGAGGCCCAGGACTGGACCTTCATGCTCTTTAAGATGTACATGAAGTACTGCCAGCGTCGCGGCTGGAAGGTCACCATCAACGACTGTCCCGCAGCCGAGGTCATCGGCATCGACCGCGCGACCTTTACCGTCGAGGGCAAGGACGCATTTGGCATGCTGCGCGCCGAGGCCGGCGTCCACCGCTTGGTTCGCATTAGCCCCACCGACGACAAGAAGCGCCGCCAGACCACGTTTGCCGGCGTCGAGGTCATCCCCGTGCTACCCGATGATATCGACATCGAGATCAGCCCCGATGACATCCGCGTGGACGTGTACCACGCGAGCGGCCCGGGCGGTCAGGGCGTCAACACCACCGACTCCGCCGTGCGCGTGACGCATTTCCCCAGCGGCATTGTGGTTACCTGTCAAAACGAGCGCAGCCAGATTCAGAACAAGGCTGCGTGCATGCAGATCCTCAAGGCCCGCCTGTACGAGATTGAGCTCGAGAAGCGCGCCGAGGCCCTGGATGAGATCCGCGGACCCAAGACCACGATTGGTTTTGGCAACCAGATTCGCAGCTACGTGCTCTACCCGTACCAGATGGTCAAGGACTTACGCACGGGCGTGGAGACCAGCAATGTCGAGGCCGTTCTTGACGATGGCGACCTGGACCCGTTTGTTATTGGCTACCATCGCTGGGCCACCGGCAACGCCGACGCGGAGACCCCGTCTGCATAAACCGCCCGGTTTATGTGGAGATGGATTAAAACCCTCCCAGCAGGGTGGTTTTGTATCCAGAGCAAACCCTGCGCAGGGGTGGTTTTTGTCCGGCGAATCGGTAGAATCGAATACAAGAAGAAGTTCAAAGCGCATCCGTTTGGGTGCGCTTTTTTGAGGGAGGCAGCATGGCATATCGTCTGGACATCAAGCGCATTCTTTCGATGAACTTCTTTCACGACCTGCCCCAGATCATGTTGGGGTGTGCCTTGGCCGCCATCGCGACCGACTTGTTTTTGATTCCCAACGGTCTTGCCGCCGGTGGCGTTACGGGCCTTGCCACCATTATCCAGGCGGTCGGCGCGGCGCGCGGCCTATCGCTTCCCGTTGGTATTCAGACGATCGTGATGAACGCCTTGCTGTTGTTGGTCGTTATGCGCGAGGGCGGCATGTTCTACGTGGTGCAGACCGCGACGGGCTTTGTGCTGCTGGGCTTCTTTACCGATCTGTTCGCCCCGTTTGTAGCACCTCTGGCGGATGCGGACCTGATGCTCCCTGCCATGTGGGGCGGCATTATTACGGGCATCGGTTACGGCATGGTGTTGCGCGCCGGCGCCAACACCGGCGGCTCGGACACGATTGGCCAAATCATCTCGCGTAACACCTCGCTGCCGGTGGGCTCGACCGTCATGGCGATCGATGTTGCCGTATGCGCGCTGTCGGCTCCGGTCTTTTCAACCGAAAACGCACTATATGCAGGCCTTTCGATGGTCATTAGCGGCTACGTGATCGATGCCGTGGTCGATGGTGGCAACAAGCGCCGTATGGTACTCATCATCTCGGACAAGTTCCCTGATATCGCTGCCGATATCATGTATGGCCTGGGTCGTGGTTGTACCAAGTTTAAGGCGACTGGCATGTATTCGGGTGCCGAGAAGCCAGTGATTATGGTCATCGTGAGCCGTCGAGAGCTCAATACCCTCAAGACGATCGTGCGCGAGCGCGATCCTCATGCCATCGTGACGGTTGCCGACGTTACGGAAGCCTTCGGCGAGGGATTCAAGGACATTAGCGCGTAGGGTCGATCGCGTTCCATCCAAAAGACGTTCACATTGATAAACCGTTTCATCAGCGGTTCTGCCTGCTAAATTGTTATTTGAATGATAAAAACTCTGGTAAAGCCATCAGTTTCCAGCATAATGAATGACGTACGTGCATTGCGGCTGTGTTGGGATTACCTTTCCGTGCCGTGCGCATTTTGTCTAATGAGGATGAAAGGAAGGCACAATGAGCGACGAAGAGCTCAAAAAGGTTGCCAACGAGGTAAGGAAGGGCATCGTCACCGGCGTGCACGCTGCCAAGTCCGGCCATCCGGGCGGTTCGCTCGGCGCTGCCGACATCATGACCTATCTGTACTTTGAGGAAATGAACGTCGACCCGGCCGATCCCCGCAAGGCCGATCGCGACCGTTTTGTGCTCTCCAAGGGCCATTGCGCTCCGGGCCTGTACGCCGTGCTCGCCGAGCGTGGGTTCTTCCCCAAGGAGGATCTCGAGACGCTGCGCCATATCGGCAGCCACCTGCAAGGTCATCCCAACATGAACGACACCCCGGGCGTCGATATGTCCACCGGCTCGCTCGGCCAGGGCATCTCCGCCGCCGTGGGCATGGCGGTTGCCGCCAAGCACTGGGGCGATACTTACCGCACGTACGCCCTGCTGGGTGATGGCGAGAGCGAGGAGGGCCAGGTCTGGGAGGCAGCCATGTTTGCCGGCAACCAGCAGCTCGATAACCTCTGCGTGATCGTCGACCACAACGGCCTGCAGATCGACGGCCCCGTCGAGGAGGTCAACGACCCCATGCCGCTCGCCGACAAGTTCCGCGCCTTTAAGTTCCACGTGGTGGAGCTTGCCGACGGCAACGATTTCGATCAGATCCGCGCCGCCTTTGCCGAGGCCCGCGCCACCAAGGGTCAGCCGACCGCCATCATCGCCGAGACCATGAAGGGCAAGGGCGTGTCTTTCATGGAGAACCAGGTGGGCTGGCACGGCAAGGCCCCCAACGATGAACAGTTTGAGCAGGCCATGGCAGAGCTCACGGCCGCCGGAGAGGAGCTCTAGGATGGCAGACGTCAAGAAAATCGCCACGCGCGTAAGCTACGGCGAGGCCCTCGTCGAGCTCGCCAACGAGCACGACGACTTTGTGGTCCTCGATGCCGACCTGGCTGCCGCAACGCAGACCGGCAAGTTCAAGGCCGCCTGCCCCGATCGTTTCTTTGATGTGGGCATTGCCGAGAGCAACCTGATGGGTGTCGCTGCCGGTGTCGCAACCACCGGTCGCGTTGCCTTCGCGAGCACCTTTGCCATGTTTGCCGCCGGCCGCGCTTTTGAGCAGGTCCGCAACTCCATCGGCTACCCGCACCTTAACGTTAAGATTGGTGCCACGCACGCCGGCCTGTCTCTTATACACATCTGACGCTGCCGA
>URWS01000153.1 GCA_900551605.1 uncultured Collinsella sp.
AGAATCTGGCAGTAGTTTTTCCTCAAACTCGCCCGCGCAGGCCAACACGTTGCCCTCGTCGGTGATGGCCACCGTCATGGCGCGCGTCTCGGGCAAAATGCGCCGGCACACCAAACGCGCCGACTCCTGCGTCAGACCGCCCTTAATGTCCTCGAGCATGGCCGAGGCCACCGAGAGCGTCTCCTCGGTGTACTGGGAGCGCACCGAATCGGGATTGAGCGTCAAAAAGATAAAGATGCACAGAAAGATGCACAGCAGCGCGCAGGCAATCACCGTGGCGATCGGCTCGATACCGGTCACCAAGGCAAAAATAAAGTACACCAGCACGCAAATGGCGCAGGCAACGGCAATGATGCGAAAGATTGATATTGAACTATCGCGCTGGGCGCGGCGGTCGATCATTCGGCCCCCTCCAGGATACTGATCAGTTGTGCGTCACGCCAAAGCCCGTCCATGATCTTGGGCCAAAAGCTCTGGAAACGCAGATAGCTTGCAGCGTTTTGGCGCGCATAGGCCTTTGCCTCGCCGATACCATGGCGCCAGATGCGCAGGTAGCCCTCATGCTCGCGGGTAAACACGCTGCGGACCATAGCGGTCTTGCGCACGCGGTCGTCGAGCTCGCGCGAAATCCACGGGCCCGGGTAGGGCATGAGTGATGCCGCCGTAACGGGAATGAGCTCCTTTTGATGCGCGGCGAATGTCAACTTGGCCCGTTCGTAGTACCAACGGTATACATCCTGCATAAAGCGCGGTGAGCGCTTTTCGGACTCCGGAGGCAGATGGCGCACGGTCCACTCGTTATCGAACCACACGTCGTAGCCAAACATGCGCATGTTAAAGAGGTAATCCAAGTCCTCGCCGCGGGTGATAAACGGGTCAAAGGCCACACGCGTAAAGGCGCGGGCGTGCAGGGCCATCAGGCCGCCGCACACGTAGTTGGAGCGCGAGATGCGGGTGCCCGAGAGCGCCTTTTTCATCCAACGGTTGAACTCGATGCGCTTGGTCCACCAACGATGGCAGATGCCCGCCTTGTCCGTGGGAGCCAGCGGCGAGCCATCGCGATCGTAGAAATAGCCGCTCTTGACCAAGATCGGCAAGCCCTGACGCGTCTGCTGCCCCAACGCATAGGTCGCGCGCTTCATAAAGTCGGCGTCGATGACAGTCTCATCGTCATCCAAAAAGATAACCGCGTCATGCCCCAGCACAGCGGCACAGGCTAGCCCCATGTTGCGGATGGCACCGTAGCCTCGCAGGCTCACGCACTCGCCCGAACCCTTGGGCGCGATCTGAGCAACCCGGTCTGCAATGCGCGAGGCCTGGGTGTTGGTGACAACGGTGACCTTGAGCGTGGGATGCGCGTCGACAATCTCGCGCACGCGCAGCGACACATCGGCTGTGGCAGAAACGGGACAGACCACCAAAAGGATGATGCGCGGGATGTCACGTACCTGCTCAAGCGAGGCCAGGCAGCGGTCGAGTTCGGGATTGTCGGCGTTGAGTCGCGTCGAATGGTCATAGGTGCCAGGGGCGTTTGCGCAAGCGTCATCGCCCGCCCAATACGTTGGAATCACGACTGTGGCGTTCATGCCTTACCCTCCCTGCAACACAAAAACGGGACGCCGCCAAACACAGGCGACGCCCCGCGACCTAGCTGATTCCATCATACCCACTTGGGCAAATCATTGCTCGCAAGTCGCAATGTTTATTGCGGATAACCCCAAAAGAGTACCGTGGACAGGCACAATAGCCGCTCGCTCCTATGCGGCATGCTCTGCCGCCCGAGTCATGCGGGACAGGCGGACCAGCAGCATAAAGCCAACGATCAGCAGCACGCCAATGGAAAGGACGCCCAGCGACGGGTTGCCGGTCAGCGAGGTGACGACCGACACTAGGAAAGTGCCCATGACGCTTGCATAGCGACCGAAGATGTCAAAGAAGCCGTAGTACTCGTTGGACTTTTCCTTGGGGATAATGCGACCAAAGTAGCTACGGCTAAGCGCCTGCACGCCGCCCTGGAACAGGCCGACCATAATGGCAAGCACCCAGAATTCAAAGGCGGTCTTTAGGAAGAACGCGGCGAACAGCACAATGCCCATGTAGGCGGCGACTGCCACCAGGATCATGTTGAGCGTGCCCACGCGTCCGGCGAGCTTGCCGTAGATGATGGCGGACGGAAAGGCCACGAACTGCGTGACGAGCAGCGCCAGGACCAACTGGGTCGAATCGATGCCCAAAGCCGAGCCGTAGCTGGTAGCCATGGAAATGACCGTGTGCACACCGTCGATATAGAAGAAGAACGCAATCATGTAGACCAGCACGGTCTTGTTGTGGGCGATCTCGCGCATGGTGTGTCCGACCTCGGAGAACACACCGCCCACGATGTGGCCGATGGTGTCCTCGGGACCGCGCTCGCGACCGTACTTTTGCTTATAGGTGCGAATGAGCGGCAGGGTAAAGATGAGCCACCAGGCACCAGTGATGATAAACGACAGACGCGTTGCCAGCATGGTAGGGACGCCAAGAGCGGGGCCACCCATGATGAGCGCCAGGCAGATGACGAACGGCACGGTGGAACCGATGTAGCCCCAGGCATAGCCCGAGCTGGACACGGCGTCCATGCGCTCGTCGGTGGTAATGTCGGGCAGCATGGCGTCGTAGAACGTCATAGAAGAGTTAAGGCCGATGGTGCACAGCACGTACACGGTCAAAAATGCCATGGCGGACATTGGGATAGCCTGCGCCAAGCAAAGCACCAGGCCCGTGAGGAAGAAGCCCAAGAAGAACTTGATCTTGTTGCCGGCGTAGTCGGCAAGCGCGCCCAGAATGGGCATGAGCATGGCGATGACCAGCGAGGCAATCGTCTGCGCATTGCCCCAGGCGACCACTAGGTCGGCCGAGGAAGCGCCGGTATTGATGGCGTTAAAGTAAATGGGCACCACCGAGGTATTGAGCAGCACGAGGGCCGAATTGCCCACATCATACATAACCCAGTTACGCTCGAGCTTGGTGTATTTCATGGACAGGGACCCTTCGTATTCGCCCGATATGCAGTTAGTTCATCGTACCCCAATTGTCCAGAACCGCCGGTAAGGATTCGGCAAAGGGGCACGCACGGGCCCTATTCCTCGCGGTCGAACTCCTCATCGGCTTCGAGCACGCGACCGCTGTAGTTGACGTGACTGGTCACGGCATCCATGTCACCGGTCTCGATAAAACGTGCGACCGTGCACTCGTAATCGACCAGCGCGCGATCAAAGACCTCGGGGAAACTCTCGTTCGAGACCTCGTCGGTAAAGGGATTCTTCCATGTCAGATGGCCCAGGTTACCGGTGCGCTCGGGCAGCTCCGTCGTCACGCGATGGGCAAGGCCGTCGAGCAGCGAGTAGTCGTGCACCAAGCCCTCAACCAGCGAGATCGCGCGCGTCTTTACGGAGCCGGCCGGCTCAATCGCGCGGTAAAGTCGCTGCATATTGGCAACGGCAGCACCGTACTCCCCCGCCGGAATGTCAATGCCGTACACGCGTCCGGCAACATAGCTCATCAGCACGCCGGCCACGCGATTGATGCGATCGGTGGTGACGATCTCGCCCGCCGGCGGGTAATCGTCGACCGTAGCGCCGGCGCGTTTAAGCTGCAGCATCAGTACATCCAGGTCGCTCTCGATCACGGCATGGACCTGACTGCTCGAATCCTCAAGCTCTGAGTCGGATTCCACGATGCCAAACTGCTGCTCATAGACAAAGGGGTGGGCGTTGCGGTCGAGCACGTAATGAGACAGCAGGCCCAGCGCAAAGGCGCGACCCAAGCTGGCGTCGCGCGGCAGCAGATGCGACACGCCGTCGCGCAGGCACGCGAACTGGCGAGACATGCGCGACCGATGCATGACCTGCGCCAGCAGCGTGCAGTCGGAAACACGCGGTGTCAGAATGTGAAAGAAAAACGGGTCGGGGCCTTGGTTGCCCAAGATAAAGGCAATGCGCTCTTCATCGGACGTGATGACGCCCTGCGGAAGACGGTCGATGCTTTCCTCGCCAAACAGATGATGGGTGATAAGCGCGGGCATAATGATCCTTTCGATTTCATTCGATGCCACCCATTATGCCCACCGCGCGCCCATGCCAAACCTGCGATGGTAAACGACGGCACGCAGACCGTCTACGCAAGCCCCAAGTGTGCTTTAACCTCGGCAGCGCGACGGCGGGACACGGGCACCGTCGAGGTTACGCGATCGAGCCTGAGCTCCATAAGACCCGTGGAACCGATCTCGACATTGTGCACGTCCTCCAAATTGACCAGATAGCTGCGGTGGACACGGATAAAGCCCTCGGGGGCCAGGCGCCGCTCGAGCGAGGAAATCGACTCATTGATCAGGTATGTTCCCTCGGCGCAGACGGCGTTGCAAAAATCGGCACGCGCCTCAAAGTAGCAGACGTCTGCGGCGGGAATGAACACCTTTTTGCCCCCGCGGTCCACCGTCAGACGCAAAGGCTGGCGCGGAGCGTGGATAACACGACGGACACCCAAGGCTGCCTCGATCTTGTCGAGTGCCTTTGACAGGCGTGCGTCCTCGACCGGCTTGACGACATAATCGACGGCATCGAGGTTATAGGCATCGGCCGCATACTCGGCAAACGCCGTCACAAACCTGTCTCTTATACACATCTCCGAGCCCACGAGACTAAGGCGAATCT
>URWS01000154.1 GCA_900551605.1 uncultured Collinsella sp.
CCAACTACCCCTTCTGCACGATTGAGCCGAACTCCGGCATCGTGCCCGTGCCCGAGGACCAGCTGCCGGTGACGCTGCCCGAGAACCTGGACCTGGGTGCCGGCGAGACCCTCGCCGAGTGCAAGGAGTTCTACGAGACCACCTGCCCGGTGTGCGGTCGCCCGGCTAAGCGCGAGACCGATACTATGGACACCTTCACCTGCTCTAGCTGGTATTACCTGCGCTATACCGACCCGCACAACACCGAGCTGCCCTTCTCCCGCGAGGCGGCAGACCGTTGGATGCCCGTCGATAACTATATCGGTGGCATTGAGCACGCCATTCTGCACCTGCTCTACAGCCGCTTCTTTACCAAGGCGCTGCGCGACCTGGGCCTGCTGAGCGTTGACGAGCCCTTCACCAACCTGCTGTGCCAGGGCATGGTCAAGGACGAGAACGGCGACACCATGTCCAAGTCCAAGGGCAATGTCGTGCCCCCGAGCTCGGTCATCGAGCCCTACGGCGCCGACACCATGCGTCTGGCGATCCTGTTTATCGCCCCGCCCGAGAAGGACTTCGACTGGGATCCCAAGGCCGTCGAGGGCGCTAACCGCTTCATTAAGCGCGCCTGGCGTATCGTGTGGCAGCTCGTCCAGTCCGGCGACGCCAACGTTGCCTTTGACAAGTCCGCGCTCGACGAGGTCGCGATGAAGCTCTACCGCGAGCGCCATCGCACCATTGCCAAGTGCACCGAGGACTTCGACCGCGGCCAGTTCAACACCGCGATCTCGGCCGTCATGGAGCTCGTCAACGCGGCGAGCGCCTACCTCAACGCCACCGAGGGCGCTGACCGCGACAAGGCCCTGTGCTACGGCGTGGCCAAGGACATCGTAAGCGTCCTTGCCCCCATCTGCCCGTTCTGGGCCGACGAGCTGTGGCACGAGGCACTCGGCTGCGAGGGCAACGCCTACACCGCCGCCTGGCCCGAGTTCGACCTGGCCGAGTCCATCGAGGACACGGTGCAGATCGTCGTCCAGGTACTCGGCAAGGTCCGTGGCCGCATCGACGTCGCCCGCGATGCCTCCAACGAGGAGATGCAGGCTGCCGCCGAGGAGGCCGTTGCCAAGTGGCTCGAGGGCAAGACGGTCGTCAAGGCCATCTGCGTGCCTGGCAAGCTGGTTAACCTGGTGGTTAAGTAAGCGCTGCGCGCATAGCTGACATGAAAAGGCGAGGGACGATTCCGCAGGAGTCGCCCCTCTTTTTGGTTATGGATACTTGCGACACACCCAATTATCCATTTCTTGTGGAGAACCTGTGCTCACGCTGACCTGCGGGTTTGTGTTGTGGTTGCACGTTTGTGCAGGTATTGGTATAGTTTGCTTGCAAATGAAGTTGTAATTGAAAGAAGTGGGGTTTCGGCCCCGCTTCTTTTTTGTATGGATGGAGGTGCCGCAATGGTCAAGACCAAGACCGAGCAGGCGATCATCGACGCGCTCGAGGCCGTTGCTCCCCAGCACGATGTCGACATCGTCGACGTTGAGCTCGTGGGTGCCACCAAGGCCCCCTGTGTGCGTGTGCGTATCGAGGGTGCCGAGGGTCAGAGCCTGTCGCTCAATGACGTCACGGCCAACACCAAATGGGTCGGCGATGTGATTGAGGAGCTCGACCCCATCTCTTCGAGCTATACGCTCGAGGTTTCGAGCCCGGGTATGGCGCGCCCGCTGCGCCGCCCGCGTGACTTTGCCCGCTTTGTGGGCGAGAACTGCGAGCTCACCTCCACCGCCACCGAGGGCCGTCGCAAGTACGCCGGCAAGATTGCCGCCGCCACCGAGACGAACGTGACCCTCGAGCTCGAGGACGGCGAGTCCGTTACCCTCGATTTCTCTGATGTTAAAAAGTGCAAGTTGAAGCCCACCTATGACTTCAAGCCCGCGAAGGAAGGAAAGTAAGATGGCAGCATCCGACATGATGTCCGCCCTGATGGAGCTTTGCCAGGAGAAGCACATCGACCAGCTCTACCTGATCGACCGCCTGGAGCAGTCGCTCGCCAAGAGCTATGCCGAGATCCTGCATCTTGAGTGGGGCGCCAAGGTGACCATCGACCGCACCACCGGCAAGATCTACGTCTACCGTCTGGAGCCGATCGACGATTCAATGGACGAGGAGGGCAACTTCACCGAGTTCGAGGAGATCGACGTCACTCCCAAGAACACGAGCCGCATCGCCGCCCAGCACGCCAAGGCCGAGATCAACGCCATCGTGCGCAACTCCGCCCGCGAGCAGATTTACGAGGAGTTCTCCGGCCGCATCGGTGACCTCATCAGCGGTACCGTGCTGCAGTCCACACCCGACTTCACGATCGTCAAGATTCGCGAGGGCGTCGAGGCCGAGCTTCCGCACTTCGACCAGCGCCGTTACGAGAACGAGCGCAACGAGCGTCCGATGGGCGAGCGCTACCTGCACAACCAGCACATCAAGGCCGTGATTATCGACGTTCGCGACCCCAACTCCAACCTGCAGCCGGTCCGTGGCGAGCACAGCCGTCCGCCGATTGTCATCTCCCGTACCCACCCCGAGCTCATGCGTCGTCTGTTTGAGCAGGAGGTGCCCGAGATCTATGAGGGCACCGTCCAGATCAAGTCGATCGCCCGCGAGCCCGGCCAGCGCTCCAAGGTCGCTGTCCACTCGCTCGACGATCGCCTGGATCCCGTGGGCGCCTGCGTCGGCCCTAAGGGCAGCCGTGTTCGCGCCGTCGTGGGCGAGCTCCGTGGCGAGCGCGTCGACGTCATCCTGTGGGATGCCGATCCGGCCGTTTACGTCGCCAACGCCCTGTCGCCTGCCAAGGTCACCCGCGTCCTTATCGACGAGGAGAAGGCCTACGCCGGCGTCATCGTGCCCGATGACCAGCTGTCCCTCGCCATCGGCAAGGAGGGCCAGAATGCCCGCCTCGCCGCGCGCCTGACCGGCTGGCACATCGACATTAAGTCCGAGACCCTTGCCGCCGACATCCTCAAGAATGTTCCCGTTCACGAGGAGCCCGCCGCCGACCTGATCGGTGACGAGGAGGACGAGGACGTCCGTCGCTGCGAGTTCGTGTCCGAGGACGGCATCCAGTGCCGCAACCAGGCCCGTCCCGGCTCCCGTTTCTGCGGTGTCCACGACACCGACGCCTTCGATGATGCGGAGGACCTGATCTAGCGCGCGGTCGCGCCGGGCGGGTCCCAGCGCATACCCCACGCTCGTTCAGTCTCTAGGCACCCAAGGTGCCAGAAAGGGTAGGTGAAGTCATATGGCAAAAGTCCGTGTGTCCACCCTGGCCAAAGAGTTCGGCATGACCTCCAAGGAACTGATGGGTCATCTCGCCGAAATGAAGATTCCCGCTAAGTCCGCTTCCTCCGCTCTGGAGGACGCATACGTCGCCATGGTCCGCAAGCAGCTCGCCTCGGTGATCGAGGCCCGCGCCCAGGAAGTCGAGGCCGCCAAGCTGGCCGAGGAGCAGGCCGCTGCCGCCGAGGAGGCAGCACGCGCTGCCGAGGCAGAGCGCGAGCGCATCGCCGCCGAGAAGGCACGCGAGGAGGAGCGCCGCCAGTTCGCCGCCGCCCAGGCTGCCGAGGAGGCCGCCCGCGCCGAGGCCGAGGCTAAGAAGAAGGCCGAGCAGGAGCGCCTTGCCCGCGAGAAGGAGGAGGCTGCCCGCGAGGCCCAGCGCCGCGCCGTTCCCGCTTCCGACTCCGGTTCGCGTTTCCGCTCTCTGCTCGACCAGATCGCCGCACAGGAGACCGTGCTCAAGGAGAAGAAGGACGCCGAGGAGAAGGCCAAGGCCGAGCGCGCTGCCGAGCGCGGCAACCGTCGTGGCGGCAACAACGACCGTCGTGGTGGCCGTCGAGGCGACCGCAACGCCTCCGACAGCAACTCCGAGCGCAACGCCTCCGAGAACCGTCCCCACAGCCATCGCACCAACGCCAGCAACAACGTCGCTGCCGGCATGGACTTCCCCAACCCCGACAAGCAGGGCAAGGGCAAGAAGCGCAAGGGCGGTCACAACAACGAAGAGGACCACTACAGCCGCATGGCTCGCGAGGCCGAGGAGTACAGCCGCGAGAAGGTGCTCGAGGAGGCTCGTGCCGCCGTCGAGGAGGCCTCTCGCGAGTCCACTGGTCGCCGCAAAAAGCGCAAGGAGAAGCGCGAGCGCGAGGCCGCAAAGGCTCAGGAAGAGCGCAAGATTGAGGAGGCGCTGGCCCAGGGCGTGAACCCCGAGGACCTCGACGCCATCAAGGTCTCCCAGGGCGTTACCGTCCAGGAGCTCGCCGAGGCGCTCGACGTTCCGGCCAACGACATCATCAAGCGCCTGTTCCTGCTGGGTACGCCGCTTACCATGACGCAGTCCATGTCCGACGACCTCGTCGAGCTCGTTGCCGACGACCTGGGCCGTCAGATCAAGATCATCACCCCCGAGGAGGAGAACACCTTCTCGTTCTACGACGATCCCGCCGACCTTAAGCCGCGCGCCCCGGTCGTCACCGTCATGGGTCACGTCGACCACGGCAAGACGAGCCTGCTCGACGCCATCCGTCACACCGGCGTCGCTGCCGGCGAGGCGGGCGGCATTACCCAGGCCATCGGCGCTTCGCAGGTCATGATCAACGACCGCAAGATCACCTTCATCTGTCTCTTATACACATCTGACGCTGCCGACGATCGCATAAGTGTA
>URWS01000155.1 GCA_900551605.1 uncultured Collinsella sp.
GTGGGCTCGGAGATGTGTATAAGAGACAGCTCCTGGCCGCAGTAGTCGTCCAGGAGCACATCAAGCAGAGCCTGCGCGTGTTGATCGAAGCGGCGCAGAGCCGTGGCGAGACGCTCGACCACGTGATTTTCTCGGGTCCTCCGGGCCTGGGCAAGACCACGCTGGCCACCGTTATCGCCAACGAGCTGGGCGCTCAGATCAAGACCACGAGTGGCCCTGCCATCGCGCGCACGGGCGACCTGGCGGCCATCCTTACTAACTTGCAGCCGGGTGATGTGCTGTTTATCGACGAGATCCACCGCCTCAACCGTTCGGTCGAGGAGGTCCTGTACCCCGCGATGGAGGACTTTGCCCTCGATATCGTGATTGGCAAGGGTCCGGCGGCGCGCTCGATTCGCCTGGATATTCCCAAGTTTACGCTGGTAGCGGCAACGACCCGCTCAGGCATGTTGACCGGCCCGTTGCGCGACCGCTTTGGCATTTCGTATCGCCTGGATTACTACACGGTCGAGGAGCTCGCGCAGATTGTGACGCGCTCGGCGACTATCCTGGGCGTGACGATCGACCATCCCAGTGCACTCGAGATCGGCTCGCGTTCGCGTGGCACACCACGTCTTGCCAACCGCCTTCTCAAGCGCGTGCGCGATTACGCACAGGTGTGTGGCAACGGCCCTATCGAGCTCGATATCTGCCGCCAGGCGCTCGAGTTCTTCGAGATCGACGAGCTCGGTCTGGACTGGATGGATATTCGTATCTTGGAGACGCTTGCCAAGACGTTCTCCGGCCGTGCTGTAGGCCTGACGACCCTTGCCAGCGCGGTGGGCGAGGACCCGGGCACGCTCGAGGATGTCTATGAGCCCTATTTGCTGCAGTGCGGGTTGATGATTCGTACGCCGCAGGGCCGTCAGGCAACCCTTCGCACCTTTGAGCACCTGGGGATTGAACCTACCGTTTAGGGCGCTTTGTTTTGGCGTGCTGTTGGACTATCGCTGGGCATCGGGTAAACATATCGCCGTTCATCGGTTATGGGCGTTTTACTATTGCGCGCCCGTGCTATGCTGAATTGGTCTTTTTCTCATTCGGTAACGAAAGGACCGCCCATGCCTACTGACATCGAAATCGCACGTTCTGTCACGCCGCTGCCTATTACCGAGGTGGCCAAGAACGCCGGCGTCGACGTTAAGCACCTTATTCCGTACGGCTTCGACAAGGCTAAGGTCGACTATTCACTGCTCAACGAGCCGACTGATCATCAGGCCAAGCTCGTCCTCGTGACCGCTATCAACCCAACGCCTGCGGGCGAGGGTAAGACCACCACGACCATCGGTCTGGCCGATGGCCTGCGTCGTCGCGGCGTCAAGAGTGCTGTGGCCCTGCGCGAGCCTTCGCTCGGCCCCGTCTTTGGCGTTAAGGGCGGTGCTGCCGGCGGCGGCTGGGCTCAGGTCATCCCCATGGAGGATATCAACCTGCACTTTACCGGCGACTTCCATGCCATCGGTGCTGCCAACAACCTGCTGGCCGCCATGCTCGACAACCACATCCAGCAGGGCAACCAGCTCGGTATCGATGTTAAGCGCATCACCTGGAAGCGCGTCGTCGATATGAACGACCGTCAGCTGCGCCACGTCATCGACGGCATTGGCGGTAAGGCCCAGGGCGTGCCGCGCGAGGACGGCTTCGATATCACCGTCGCCTCCGAGGTCATGGCAATCCTGTGCCTGTCTACGAGCATTAACGACCTCAAGGAGCGCCTGGGCGAGATCGTCGTCGGCTACAGCTTTGCCGGCGAGCCCGTTCGTGCCCGCGACCTTAAGGCCCAGGGTGCCATGGCCGCGTTGCTTAAGGACGCGCTCAAGCCCAACTTGGTGCAAACGCTCGAGGGTACGCCCGCGTTTGTCCACGGCGGCCCCTTCGCCAACATTGCCCACGGCTGCAACTCCATCATGGCCACGCGTATGGCGATGCGCTTTGGCGATGTTGCCATTACCGAGGCCGGCTTCGGTGCCGATCTGGGTGCCGAGAAGTTCCTCGACATTAAGTGCCGCATGACGGGCGTTCGCCCCAGCGCTGTCGTGATCGTCGCGACCGCTCGTGCGCTGAAGTACAACGGTGGCGTCGCCAAGGCCGACCTCAACGAGGAGAACCTCGAGGCGCTCAAGGCTGGCATGCCCAACCTGCTACGTCACGTCGACAACATCCAGAACGTATATGGTCTGCCCTGCGTGGTCGCCATCAACCGCTTCCCGACGGACACCGAGGCCGAGCTTGCGCTCATCGAGTCCGAGTGCCAGAAGCTCGGCGTCAACGTTAAGCTTTCCGAGGTCTGGGCCAAGGGCGGCGAGGGCGCGCTCGAGCTTGCCGATGAGGTCATGCGTCTGATCGAGCAGCCGAGTGAGCTCAAGTTTGCCTATGAGGACGGCGCTGATGTCGCTGATGCCCTCGAGGCCGTTGCCACCAAGGTCTACCGCGCCGACGGCGTTGACTTTACGCCGGCCGCCAAGCGCCAGCTCGCCGAGCTGCGCGAGAATGGCTTTGGCAACCTGCCGGTGTGCGTCGCCAAGACGCAGTACAGCTTTAGCGATAACGCCAAGGCCCTGGGCGCTCCCGAGAACTTCCGCATCACCGTGCGTGAGCTCAAGGTTTCTGCCGGCGCCCGCTTTGTGGTCGCACTGACCGGCAGTGTTCTGACCATGCCGGGTCTGCCCAAGGTGCCCGCGGCCGAAAACATCGACGTCGACAACGACGGCAACATCACCGGCCTGTTCTAAGTCTGCTGTCCATAGCTGCTTGTCCGCCCCGCCGTGCCCACAAGGCCCGGCGGGGCTTTTTGATCCTTAGGCCCGCGCATGTCTTGTAGATACCGACGGGCTCTGCCCATCATAGGCTTTTGCGCGGGTAGAATGCATGGATAACTTGAGGCTCACGCGCGACGGAAAGGAATCGTTGCATGGATCAGGACAAGACAACCGTGATGGGCGGCTACGGTTCCGCGCAGGCTGGCGATAGCGCCGATGCGACCCGCGTTGTTCCCAACCCCGGTTATACCGACCCCGCCGCGACGCAGCCTTCTGCCGAGCCCACCCGGATTATGGGCTATGGCGACACGGCGCAGGATTCTTACGCTGCATCTTCGCAAGGCCCCTATGGCAACGCAGCTCCGGACCCGTTTGATTACGCGCCGCAGGATTCTTATGCCGCCTCGACGCCGAATCTCTATGATGACCTGCCGCAGAATCCCATTCCGCAGCCTCAGCAGACGACGTATATGCCTCGCACGGCGCAGCCTCGCTACGAGTCGCGCGATCCCTACGCGCGCCAGCCGTATCGCGAGTACCCCAAGTCGATTCCGCAGTATGGCGAGGATGAGGAAAAGAAACCGTCGCGTTCGTCGAGCGTGATCAAGAAGATCCTGATTGTGCTGGCGATCTTCTTTGCCCTGTCGGTTGTGTTTGCCATCGTGTCGGGCATGCTCAACAAGCGGGGGAGTTCAACGGCCGATACCGCTGCCGAACAAACCGAGTCCGCCTCGTCTAGCACCGTCGATCTGAGCGATATTCCGGGGCAGTACTGGTCCAACGCCAAGAAGCTCCTCAAGTCGCGCGGGGCCGATCTTTCGAATGCCGTGGTCCTGACTGATGATGGCTCAACGCCCGTCGTCGATGCCAACTGGGTCGTTACTTCTGCCTACTATAACGACAGCGGCAACCTGGAGGTTCAGCTCACGCGCAAGGACAGCTCGTCGGGCAATGTGTCCGGCGATCAGAGCGGTGCGGACAGCTCGAGCTCCAATACGTTGGAGGACCTGAGCAACAAGGCCCAGGAGCTGGGAGATAAGGCCCAGCAACTGGGTGACACGGCTCAGAATCTCGGCGACACCGCGCAGAACCTGGGTGACATGGCAACGAACGCCTGGGATACCCTGCAAAACGGCATTTCGGGCGCACAGGGAAACTAGCGGCCGAGCGGCTAGAGCCTTGGCAGTGCAAATAAAAACGGGACGCAGGATCGCGTGACCGGGCGCACATGCGCGTTGGTCGGCGGTCCTGCGTCCCGTTTTGCTGCCGATTACAGCCGCTCGGCCGGGCGGTCGGGCGAGCTAAAGCCCGAGTCAAACGTGACGACGCACGAGACATCGGGCCGGCGCTCGTGCACGATGCGCGTGACGAGTTCCAGCAGCTCCTCGTCGGATATGTCAAAACCGTCGGGGCGCACCAGGTCAAACGAGACGAAGCCGTCGTGCTCGTGCAGGTCGTGGATGGAGAGCGCGGGATCGATCTGCATGACGCCGCGCTTGACCCAGCCGCGCAGGTCGTCGCCAGTGGTGGCGATGGGGTCGCAGTGCAGCGTGATATCGATGCCCATCTGGCGCTTGATGTCGTGCTCGATGGTGTCCAGAATCTCGTGGTGCTCAAATGCGTCGCCCTCGCCAGGCATCTCCACGTGGGCGCTGGCAAACTGACGACCGGGGCCGTAGTCGTGCACCATCAGGTCGTGTGTGCCCAAGACCTGCGGATAGGACATGATCTTGTCGCGGATTGCCTGGACGAGCTTGGGGTCGGGCGCTTGCCCCAGCAACGGGCTGATGGCGTCGCGCACTAGGCCCATGCCGCTGATGCAGATGAAGATGCCCACACCCAGGCCTGCCCAGCCATCGAGGTCAAAGC
>URWS01000156.1 GCA_900551605.1 uncultured Collinsella sp.
CGTCGGCAGCGTCAGATGTGTATAAGAGACAGGTGCTGCACTTTGCGTTTGACGACGAATCCGACACGTTTGAGCTGGTCGAAGTCTTTACGCAGGAGGACTACGCGCGCGAGCTGGGGCTTGAACCGCTCGTGGCTACTGCGGGTCCGCAGCGCGGATAACGCGAGCGTGGCGGCACGGGTCGCCGGCATAACTTCTCGACGCAAAAGGGGCGGAGATGCATGTACCTGCTGCATCTCCGCCCCCTGTTTGTTGGGCTGCCGATTTTTGTGCCGGGCGGTTTGGTCTTGCTAGAACCGTGCGACCTGGTGCGTGAGCAGACCCGTTGGAACCTGCGGCGCGGCGCCGCTGACCTGCGCGGCGGGGAAGAGCACGGCAACGGTAAAGTTGAACGGCTCCTTGCCGGTGTACGTTCCGGCGGCACGGGCCTCATCGGCCAGCAGCTGCGACGCTCCGGTCAGAGCGGCGGCGTAGGCGGGGTCGTCGGCCAGTGCCGGCTCCGGCGCCTGGTCGAGCATGGCGCGAATGGCGCCGACAGCGTCCTCGCGCTTGACCTCCCACACGCGGTGCGTAATGCCCGCGGGGTCGGTGACGGCGTAGAGCGACGCGCCCTCTTTGGCGGCGCCCAGGATGATGTCCATGACGGGCGATGCCTCGTAGGAGAGCGACACGGGGCGCGGCTGAACTTTGAGTTCGGCGATTGCGCGCGCGGCGGCGGCCACGTCAGCGCTGGCATCGCCCTTGCCGCCCGCAAGTACACTCGTCGGGCAGATCGCCACGACACCCGTCACGCGTCCCGGCTCGCCCGAGCACTCGTACACGTAATACGCCGCACCCGGGTCCTTGAGCATCAGACCATCGGCAATGGCTCCGCGCAGAGCATCGTTGCCGCTCAGGACGCTGCCCATTGCAGGCAGCGCCTCGAGCACGCGGTCCTGAGCCGGGCGGATGCAGGGAAACGGAAGTGCTTTCATGGGCGGTCCTAACGCACGAGTCGGTTTGTTCGCGGCTTATTATGCCCCAACTTGGCCGCTCGCGTCCCAGAGCACGTTATCGGCGAGCGCGATTAGCACCTGCTGACAACGAACGATATCGGCATGGGGCACATATTCGTTGGGCTTGTGCGCGAGCGCGAGCGACCCGGGACCGTAGCTCATGCAATTGCGGTTACCTGTCTTGCCGGCAATGACGGCGGTGTCGGTGTAGCCGGTAAAGAAGCCGACGGTCGTGTCCGCGTCCGTCACGTCATCTGCGGCACGCTTGAGCGCTGCTAGAAGGGGAGAGTTCGGGTCGCGCTCGATGGCGGGGCGGTCGCCCGTCACGATGTAGCTACCATGGCAACCGGGAACGGCGGCTTCGGCGACGGCGATGGCCTGCTCTACCATGCGCGTCGCGGCGGCCGTATCGGTCGGCGGGGTCAGGCGCATGTCGACCCAGACTTTGGCGCGGTCGGGTACGACGTAGGGGCGATATCCGCCCTCGATTTGGCCAAACGTGATGGTCGAAGGCCCCAGCTCATCGTGCACGGGCAGCGCCACAAACGCGCGACGGAGCGAACACACGACCTCGGCCATGGCGGCGACGGCATCCGCGCCCTTCCACGGCTGGCTCGCATGCGCTGTCACGCCAGCCATTTCAATCTCGAACCACGTACGCCCCTTGTGCGCCACCTGAATCTGTCCGTCGGTGGGCTCGGTATCCAACACCCATTCGCGCGAACCGACCCAGCCGGCATCGATCGCGGCCTCTGAGCCACGCATAAAGTCTTCCTCGTCGACCGAGCAGATGAGTGAAAAGCCGCGGCGGGGCAGCGCGCCATCCGCCGCCACGCGCTCGAACGTATGGACCAGAGCGGCAATGGCGCAGGCCAGACCGCCCTTCATGTCGCAGGCGCCGCGGCCATAGAGCTTATCGTCCCGCACGGTCGCCCCGAGCGGCGGCGTGTCCGCGTCCCAGCCATCTCCCAGGGTGACGGTATCCATGTGGCAGATGTAGATGAGTCGCGCCTCGTCGCTCAGTCCCGGCACGGTGACCATAAGGTTGCGGCGCCCGGGCAGCACCTCGAGTTCCTCAACCTGCACGGCATCGAGCGCAGAACTATCAAGTTGTGCCAGCTGCTGCTCAATGAGCCTCTTAATGAAGCGCTCAATTTCATCTCATACGCGCCCGGGTCTGAGCTGTCGATCCGCACAAGCTCCTGCGCAAGCCGCCAGGCAAAATCCTCATCAACCATATGCAACCTCACAATCAGTTTGCTTTCCAAACCGATTGTAAGCCTCCTGAGAGATCCGCGACGTGGGCGTGGCAGTATTTACCGTTCGCAGGCCGAGCCAGCGCGTTTGCCGTCCGAGCGGGTTCACAAGCGACGCAGCGGGTACGTACCCTTCATGGACGACATGCTGTGCGACATATCTGCCTTTCGGTATCACCGGATACCTCCACAGGTCTTGGCAATAATGCCGGACCTGCCCGATTCTGCGGACGATCCGCGCAGGGAGCACCTATGTGAGCATCCGCTCGTCACGCATTTCCTGGGCACCCCGTTACACGTGTTGGCGCAGGGCAGCTGCGGACGTAAGGGCGATCGCATTGTCAGGCATGTTTGGAACGGGGAGAGGCCGTTTGATTCCATGCGACAGACAGAGTTTGGCCTCGATGTCGCGTCCCCGCTCTTTACCCTGCTGACCCTGGCTTCCTCGGTCTCAAACGAGCGTCTGATCATGTGCATGTATGAGATGTGCGGCACCTTTGCCGTGTGCAAGATTGCGCCTCAGGTAAAGTCGGCACTTGAGCAGGCATACGGGGGCCGGTGGGGTGACGCACGGTCGGGCTGGGAAAACGTAAAGGATACCTCGGGGAATCCAACAGACTTGTGGAAACGACCTCCCTTGATTGAGCTCTCTGAACTTACCGAGTACGTCGATAAGATCCCGGGGCTCCGCGGCGCTAAATCGTTCACGCGTGCCGCGAAATGCATTACGGGGGTGGCGGCATCGCCGCTCGAGGTCCAGGCTTCGATGCTGTTTGGCCTTACGAGGTTGCGCGGCGGCGAAGGGCTGCGCCTTACCAATAACGTCGAGATTCGCTTGACGCGCAGTGCCCGCCTGATTTCGGGGCTTGATAGGCGCTATGCCGATATCCTGCTGGCAAATAAGGACGGCAGCAGAGAGTGTCTGGTTGAATGCCAAGGTAAAGCCATTCACGGATCCATAGAATCCAAGATTTCGGACTCCGATCGAACGACGGCCTTGCAAGCGATGGGATATCCCGTCGTTCTGCTGACCTATGGCCAGCTAGTCGACTCCGATGCCTTCCGCGTGGTGATGAAGCCCATCATGTCCTATCTCGATGCGTCGTTGAAAGACAAGACGCCGTGGCAGCAGGGACTCGAACGGCGGCTTCGTGAGGAGATTTTCATCGATTGGGCGAGGATGTAGTCGCGCGGTCTGAAAAACGGTCGCGCGAACTAGAGTTTTGGTCGCGAAAAGGCTTTAGTTTCGCCTTGGAAGGGCTTAGAAAAATGTTATCCAGAACAAGTTGTTTCGGAAAATCGACAGTCAACTTGAATGTGGTACGTAGAGATCGATTTTTATCTACTGAAACCCCTGATAAAGCTGTTTGTCAAAGCGAGTGTGCTTAGCGACTTGGGTTCTACTGTCGATTATCCGAAAAAACCTGCCTTGGGTAACATTTTAAAGTCGCCCCGAAGCAACATAATCGGCCCCCGTTTCGTGAAAACGGGGGCCGAATGGGCTTTATGGCCCGCCTGGCGGGCTTGGCGCCGGCGCTATTTGATCACGCGCACGCGATACATCGACGGAATCTGCTTGAGCGCCTCGATGGTGCTGGTGTCCAGGTGCTCGTCGGTGTCGAACATGGTGTAGGCGTTCTCGCCGGCGGACTCGTTGGTCATGCGCTGCACGTTGGCGTTGTCCTTGGCGAGAATGGCTGTGATCTGGCCGATCATGTTAGGCACGTTGGCGTGCAGGCAGGCGATGCGGCTTGCGGCGCGCGCCTTGCCCATGCTGCAAGCGGGGTAGTTGACGCTGTGCGCGATGTTGCCGTTCTCCAGGTAATCCTTGAGCTCGCTGATGGCCATATCGGCGCAGTTGGCCTCGGCCTCGCCAGTGCCGGCGCCCGAGTGCGTGGTGATAAACGTGTTGGGCATCTTGACGGTCTTGGGCGTGGCAAAGTCGCAGCTAAACCAGCTCAGCTTGCCCTCGCGCAGGGCAGCGTCGACGGCGTCTTCGTCAATGATGGTCTCGCGTGCGTAGTTGATGAGCACGGCGTCGGGTGCCAGCAGGTTAATCTGCTCGGTGCTGATCATGCCGATGGTGTCGGCCTTGCTGGGCACGTGTACGGTGAGGTAGTCGCAGCCGCGGCAGAGATCCTCGAGCGTGCCCACACGCTGCACCTCGCGGCTCAGCACCCACGCGTGCTCGACGGAAATGAACGGGTCGTAGCCGTAAACGTCCATGCCCAGGTCGACGCAGGCGTTGGCGACCTTGGAGCCTACGTTGCCCAGGCCGATGACGCCGATGCGCTTGCCCTTGAGCTCGCGGCCCACCTGTCTCTTATACACATCTG
>URWS01000157.1 GCA_900551605.1 uncultured Collinsella sp.
AGCCACTTGATGGCGATGAGCGAAACCACAAAGGCCACGACGCAGCCCACGCCCAAGATGGCGACCTCGTTGGCGCCAAACGTGCCGCCCTTAATGAAGTACTTGACCAGCTTGAGCGCGCTCGCACCGAACATAACGGGAATAGCCAGGAAGAACGTGAACTTAGACGCCACCGAGCGCGTGCAGCCCAGCAGCAGGCCGCCGATGATGGTAGAACCGGAGCGAGACGTACCAGGCACCAGCGAAAGCACCTGGAAGCAGCCGATACCCAGCGCAGTCTTCCAGCTCAGGTCCTCGAGCGTGGCGATGGAGCCAAAGTCCAGGTTATCGTCATCGTCCTCATCCTCAGCGGTAGCCGCGGCGGGCGCCGCAAAGTGCGCACCGGCGGGACGTCCACCCGACACCACAGCACGCGAACCAAACGAACCGGCAACGGCCATTTCCTCGCGCTTGCTCGCGCGCCAGTTCTCGATCACGATAAACAGCACGCCGTACACAATGAGCGCCAGCGCCACGACGGGAGCATTGTAGAAATGCTCCTCCATCCAGTCGTTGAGCGGCAGACCGATCGCCGCCGCAGGAATGCAGCCGAGCACAATCTTGCCCCACAGCACCCAGGTGTCGCGACGGCCCTCCTTGCCCTTGCTGGGCGAGAACGGATTGAGCTCATGGAAGAACAGCACACAGACGGCCAGAATGGCACCAAGCTGAATCACGACCAGGAACATATTCCAGAACGTCTCGCTCACGTTCATCTTGACGAACTCGTCCACCAAGATCATGTGGCCCGTCGACGAAACCGGCAACCATTCGGTGATGCCCTCGACCAGGCCCATGAAGGCAGATTTTAGAAGCTCGATAATATCCAAAGGGACCCCCTCGTTAGACACCCGCCGATATTGTTCTGCGGACGGTGCGGGCGATGTCCCATTATCAACCGTTGGCGGCGCGCCTGCGCCTACCCTTACCAAAAAACTCGCCCGTTCACAGAATTGCGAGCGGTCAAACCGAAATCCTTGGGTATAACTGCAACAAGATAAAGTGTCCGGCGGCCAACGCGCCCGCGCCCGCCCGATGCACGAGCCCCGCGCCCGTGCAATAGACCAAGGAGGAAACCATGAACGAGGGCTACACCAAGGTATTTGTTTCACTCGACGGTACTGAGCAGCAGGATTTTGTGCTCGCACGCGCCATCAAGGTCGCCGCAAACAACGGTGCCAAGCTGATTATTGGTCACGTGATTGACTCCACGGCGCTCGAGAGCGCCGGCTCCTACCCGGTCGACCTGGTCAACGGCCTAGAGGAGGCCTTTAATAGCTCCATTGCCAAGCAGCTCGAAGAGGCCAAGGCCAATCCCGATATTCCCGAGGTCGAGGTCATGATTCGCGCCGGTCGTATTCGCGAGACGCTCAAGGACGAGATGCTCGACGTGGTCAAGCCCGACCTGGTGCTCTGCGGTGCCCGCGGCCTATCCTCGATTAAGTATGCGCTGCTGGGCTCGATTTCGACGTTCCTGCTGCGTAACACGGACTGCGACATCTTGGTCGTGAAGTAGGTTCCTTCCCGTCGGCGCAAGGCCTGCGGGGTTATCACGCCGACGTCCTCGCCGCTTCGCGGCTGCGGGATGTCGGCTTAGATAACCCCTCCCGGCCTTGCGCCTTCGTCACCGTACTTCAACGAGTTGGCTGATAAAAAAATGGCGTGCCGCCCCGTTTGGGACGGCGCGTTTTGTTTGGGGCGGCACGTTTTTGTTTTGGGAGATCCATTTGAGCCTCATAGTTATGTTCACGTTCGGGAACATAGCGCCAGTTGCCTTAGCTAAGTTCACGTTCGGGAACATAGCCGTCCGCACCGCAAGACGGCCCGGCTACTCGAAGTATTGGAACTTGTTCGTTGAGAAGGCAAAGGTTACGGTGAATCCTTTGCCGGGGTCGGAGGCTGCGGTGACGGCGATGCCCATTTTGGAGCATAGGCGCGCCACCAAGTAGAGGCCGATGCCCGTTGCGCGCTTGGTCGTGCGGCCGTTGTCGCCGGTAAAGCCCTTCTCGAACACGCGGGGCAGGTCAGCTGCGCTCACTCCGCAACCATTGTCGGCAACGGTAAGCTCGATGCGCTCGCTCGCCTGGCCTTCGTCCAGCAGCGCGCCCGAAAACGTGATCTTCGCACCGTCCTCGCGCGCGTATTTAATGCTGTTCTGGATGAGTTGGCCCAGAATAAACTCGAGCCACTTCTCGTCGGTAAAGACCTCAAAGTCGAGGTTCTCACACACCGGTGCCACGTGCGCCGCGATGAGCTCGCGCGCGTTGGCCTTAATCGCGCCCGTCACCAGGGCCTTGAGGCTCCAGCGGCGAATCAGATAGTCGCGCTCCACGACTTCCGAGCGCGCATAGTAGAGCGCCTGGTCGATGTAGCGCTCCACGCGGGCCAGCTCGCGACCCAGGTCATCCACGCGCGACAGGTCGTCTTCGCTGCCGTCCAGGTTTTCCAAGATCAGATGGGCTGCCGCCAGGGGCAGCTTGGCCTCGTGGACCCAGCTCTCGATATAGTCACGATAGTCGTCGGTCTGGCGGCGACCTTCCGCTACCTCATCGCAAGCCGCCTTGCCCACGCGGCGCAGGACCTCGTACTCGAGCTCGCCCTCGGCATAGGTCGGACACTGCACCATCTCCTGCACCCAAGCGGGGCTCTCCAGCTCCTCGGCCGCGCGCTCCAGCTGGCGCAGAAAACGACGACGGCGCGCGTACTCGATCACAATGCCGAGCATGCCAAAGATAAGAGACACGCCGACCGCAATGACCACGATAGAGACAGGCGCCCCGGCGACCGTCAGCACAAAGCAGCTCAACAGCACGCCGCACGTCCATACGGCGACGGGGAGCAGCGCGTCTTTAAAGAACTTGGCAAACGACATGGCCGGCCCCTAGACCGAATAGCCCTGGCCGCGGTGCGTGGTCAGATACCCCTTGATGCCGATTTTTTCGAGCGTAGTGCGCAGGCGGTTGATGTTGACGGTGAGCGTATTGTCGTCCACAAAGGCATCGGAGTCCCACAGGTCCTGCATGATGGCCGAGCGCGAGACGATTTTGCCCGCGCGGCTCAGGAGTAGCGACAGAATGCGCAGCTCATTTTTGGTGAGTTCGGTGCTGTCGCCGGTTGCCGTGTTGGTGACCGCGGAGCGGGCAAGGTCGAGCTCCAGCCCCTTGTGGACGAGCGTGCTGCGCTCGCCGGCCGCCGAGGTGCGACGCAGCAGCGCATTGATGCGCGCCACGAGCACACGGGCGCTGTAGGGCTTGGGGACAAAGTCGTCCGCGCCGAGTGTCATGGCCATGACCTCGTCGATCTCGGTTGTACGCGACGTGAGGACGATGATGGGGACCTCGGACTCGCGGCGGACTTCATGGCAGATATGCTGGCCGTCTTTGACGGGAAGCGTGAGGTCGAGCAGCACCAGGTCGGGCGTTGCGGCCAAAATGTCGCGCGAGACATGCTCAAACGATTCGCAGGCCTCGACCGTAAAGCCGGCACGGGCCAGGATGTCGACGAGCTCGCGGCGGATGGGTTCGTCGTCCTCAACGATATAGATCAGCGCCATGGATTACGCTCCCCTCTTGGTTGTCTTGCCACCATTATGGCCGCGAACCCGCAGGCGTGCGCCACGCGCGGTGCCAAGGTGACAGAACTGTTCGCGAGCGGTGGCGTTGGGCACGTCTCGCGCTCGCAACGTATACGGGGGCCAAAATTATTTTTTAATCCCCGTCCCAGAAAAATCATTTAGCGGCGGGCGCGGAGCTTTTCGTAGCCGTCGGCAAAGAAGGCGACCGTGGCGGCGTCTGCCTCGGTTGCGTCAACGTCGGTGGCGGGGACCACGCCGTGCTCGTCGCTCACCAGGAACAGTGCGCCCTTGAGCTGAGCGGGGATATCCACGCGCGTGACCGGCATGTCCTTGGTTTGGGCCAGCTGCTCGATGAGCGTCGCCGTACCGCACAGGCACTCGTCCGCCGGCGCCACAAAGGCCAGCTCGCCGTTGTTGACGGCAGCGAGCAGCTCGGGTGCCACGCCGGTCTCGTCGGCCTCGGAGCGGGCCTCGGCAGAACGGGCGCGCAGTGCCTTGGCCGACGTGTCGGCCAGCGGCTCGTACTCCCCCACCGTCATGGCGGCATTGCCGTTCACATCGATCACCAGCATGAGCACGCCGTCGTGGGCGGTGTAGTCGCCCTCGGCAAGCGACCACTCAACGTGTTGCTTGGCCCAGCTGAGCATGTTGTGGGTGAGCGGCTCGCCCTGCACCAAGCGCTCGGACAGCGCACGGATGTGGCGGTTGAGCATGGGTACCTTTTTGTTGGACATGCGCCAGCGGCAGATAAGCGCGGGCTTATCGAGCGTGAACTTCTCGACCGCCTCCTGATTGGCGCAAAAGTCCTCGTACGCACGCTGATCCTCGGCATTGCCAAACAGCTCGGCATCATCAATCTGGGGCATGGTTGTACCTTTCGTGTTAGTCATTCCGTCCTCTTATACCAAAAAGACGGCCCTCCAAACGGAGCAGCCGTCTTTTGCAAAGATTATTTTGTCCCAGGGCGAAAC
>URWS01000158.1 GCA_900551605.1 uncultured Collinsella sp.
GCGGGTGGTTTCTGATGCGGCGCGCTGCGCGCCCCGCACAGGCTAAAGCCCGTAAGGCAAAAACCTGCCAAAAAGGGGCAGGTTTGTTTTGGCAGGTTTTATCTGGGAAACGCGGATGGTCGTTCAATAGGTCGCGCAAGATCTTCCCCAAATATAAAGGCGCCGGGAGGCGGAGACTCCCGGCGCCCGTCAAAGGGACTGTGTTGTCTGTTGGACCGCACGGTCCGTCGCGGCGATAGCGCCGGCTAGGCCTGAAGCGCCTGCAGCTGCTTGTGGACCTCGATGAGCTCCGTGGCCATGACGCGCATGGTCTCGGTGCCGGCCATCTGGTCCTCGGCATGCAGCAGAATCAGCGGGGCCTCGCCGTTACGCTCGCCGTTGGCCTCCTTCTTCAGAAGCCCCATGTGAACATCGTGGCCACCGTTATAGGCCTCGTCGCCCTGCTTGATAAGTTCCTCGGCGGCGTCAAAATCGCCTTCCTTGGCCTTCTGCACGGCATTGATGTACATGCTCTTGGCAGTACCGACGTAGCTGATGATCTCGAAGCAGGTCATCTGCAGGTAGTTCATATCCTCCATGCGGAGCACCTAGCCCATCACGCTGACGCAGTGGTCGATGATGCCGGCGGCGTTCATGCGGCCGTAGTCGACCATGTTGATGACCTCGACCGGGAAACGGCCGGCGGCCTCCTTCTCAAAATCGCCCTTGGTGTAGCCGATCTGCGGACCAAGCAGCAACATGTCGCACTCGTCCAGGTGATCATGGGCCTCGTTCATGGGGCGAGCCTCGACCTCGATATCCAGACCACGGTTTGCAACCTCGGCCTGCATCTTCTGGACCAGCAGGCTCGTGGACATACCGGCATTGCAGCAGAGCATGATCTTCTTCATGGTTTTCTCCTTATAACTGCGCGGCGCGCAGACGACGACTGGTTGTATTCCTTGCGGTTATTGTGCCCTCTTTCTGCGCCCTTACGCAAAAGAGAGGTGCGGGCACCGGCACCGCGTACCGGTGCCCGCAAAGGTGAAAGGGACGAACGTTTAGGCGCTCTGCTCGGCAAGGGCCTCCTGCTTGGCGATGGCCTTCTCGGAGATCCTCATAAAGGGCAGGTAGACAGCCATGCCGATGACAAGCTCGAGGGCCTGCCACACGCCGGCGCGCCAGTCAAAGCCCGTGGCAAGCAGGGCGTTGATGACGGGAGGCATGGTCCAAGGCACCTGGGCGATGCAGGGGCTGATGATGCCCGCGCAGGTCAGGCCATAGGTGATGCCGATGAACAGGTCGGGAAGAAGCACGAACGGAATCATGAGCGGCAGGTTGTACACGACGGGGTAACCGTAGATGACCGGCTCGTTGATGTTAAACAGGCCAGGAACGATAGCCATCTTGGCAACGGTCTTGGAAGCCTTGTTCTTGGAGAACAGGAAGGTATCGAGCAGGAGCATGAGGGTGCAGCCCGAGCCGCCGATGAGGGCGAAGCTGTTGACGATCTGCATGTTCATGTAGTGATCGGGCTGGATGGTGCCGCCGGCGGCAAAGGTAGCCATGTTGTCGACGATGAGCATGGTCAGGATCGGCTCGACGGTAGCGCCAGAGATGGTGGACTGGTGGATACCGACGCAGAACAGCAGGTTCGCAAGAGTGTAGATGAGGATAACAGCCCACGGACCGGCGTTCATGATGCTCTTGAGCGGGTTGGAAATGCACGTGGAGATGATGGTGCACAGATCGGTGCCGGCAAACACGGCGAGCAGAGCCGCGGCAATGGCGAAGATCGAGAGGTTGAGCAGCATCGGGATCATGACGTTAAAGGAGTTGGAGACCGCGGGAGGCACACCCTCGCCCAGCTTGACCTTAAGCTTCTCGACGCCGGAAATCTTAATGAAGAGGGTGACGGAGAGCAGAGCGATGATGATAGCCGCGAACAGGCCGTTGGTGCCGGTGTTGGCAGTCGAAAGGGCGCCCGTGACCTCGGCAGAGGTGATCTTGTCGGTGAGCAGCGGGCTCGTGGCGGCAAGCGTGGCGGTGATCTGCTGCGGCATCATGATGACGAAAGCGGAGATGGCAACGACCACGCAGGCAAGCGGGTTATCGAAGCGCTCGTTCTTAGCGAGGCTGTAGCCAATCAGTCCAGCCAAGATGATGGCAGAGACGTTGAGGGTGCCCAGCGTAATTGCCGAGCCCCAGGTCTGAAGGTTGGCAAGGCCCGCTGCATCGAGCGGGAACAGAGGGAACACGACGTTGTTAATAAGAACCGCGATACCCGCAAGGATATAGAGCGGCGTGATGGTTGCGAAGGCATCGCGCAGGGAACGCAGGTGAACCTGGTTTCCCACCTTCGCAGAGACCTCGGCAAACTTGTCGAGGAAGCTCTTTCCGTTGTCACTGGCCATGATTGCTCCTAACTTTCAAATCCGGCCTTTTCCTATGCACACGGTGGTCTGTCGCCCTCTGCCACCAGATGTGCCATGTTTTGCGCGCGGCGGCGCGCGGTTTGGGCGTTTGCTTGGTCGCTAGTCAACCACGTGGGTCGTTGCAACCTGCTTGAGCCAAGCTGCCGACTTCTTAAGGCGGCGCTTGTAGCCGTCCATCAGGTCGACCTCGACAAAGCCGTAACGGTTCTTAAAGGCATTGGCCCAAGACCAGTTATCGATGACGGCCCAATAATGGTATCCGCGGCATTTGGCGCCCTCGGCGATTGCCTTGGCGACCCACTCCAGGTGCTGGCGCACAAAGTCGACGCGGTAGTCGTCCTGGATGGTCCCCTCGGCGTCACGGTTCTTGTATTCGTCCATGATGCCGATGCCGTTCTCGGAAACGAACCACTCAAGATCGGGGTAGTTCTTGACGCAGTCCATGCCAAAGTCGTAGAGGCCCTGCGGGTAGATCTCCCAGCCGCGGCTCTCGTTCATAACGGCGTCGGGCCACACGTACTCATCGGCAAAGTGCGGCAGGCCGTACTGGTCGACCTTGCTCGCCGGAGCCTGGACGCGCGTGGGGTGGTAGTAGTTGCAACCGAGCCAGTCGACAACACCTTGCTTGAGAATCTCCTGGTCGCCGGCACGGAACGGGAGCTTAACGCTGCCTTCGGCCAGACTGTCGAGCACGTCGGCGGGAAGCTCGCCCTTGGTAATAAGGTCGAGCCACCAGCGATTGTTAATACCGCTGGTCATACGCACGGCCTCGAGGTCCGCCTCACTGGGGTTCTCCTTGGTGTAGACCGGGGTAAAGCAGTTGATCATGCCGATCTTGGCGTCGGCGCGAACGGCACCCTCGTCATAGGCGCGACGGTAGTTGGCCACGGCTAGCGCGTGCGCCAGCGAGATGTGATACTGCACGGTGCGAGCGCGGCTATAGTCGTGGAGCTGCGGGAACCACACGCCCTCCTGATAGCGCTGCTCGGGCTCGACGATGGGCTCGTTAAAGGTGAACCAGTACTTGATTTCCTGGCCAAACTCGCGGAAGGCAACGTCGGCGTAATGGGCGTAAGCCTCCACGACCTCACGGCTCTCCCAACCGCCGCGGTCAAAGAGGTATGTGGGCATGTCAAAGTGGTACAGGTTGACGAACGGCTCCAGGCCGGCCTCGCGAGAGGCACGGAACAGCTCGTGATACCACGCGGCGCCCTCCTCATTAAGGTTGCCGTCGGCATCGAGCAGACGACTCCACTGGATGGAGGTGCGATAGGTATCCAGGCCCAAGTCCTTCATAATGCGAAGGTCCTCCTGGTACTTGGCCATAAAGTCATTGCCGGCATAAGAGCCAACGCGGTTGTAGAACGAACCCAGATCCTGGATGGACCAGGTATCCCACAGGTTCTCGAGCTTGCCGCCCTGGTTCCACTGGCCCTCGGTCTGCGGGCCGGACATTGCGGCGCCAAAGAAGAAGTCACGGGGCAGCTGATACTGTGCCATCAAGTCCTCGCTTTCGTGTTCTAGAGCTTCCGGTTGGAGACGGGTTTGCTTTGGCAGGTTATCCGGCGCGGGCGCGCACCGGTCATACCGATATCCAACCCGCCAAAACAAAACCGTCCCCAAACGGTCGGTCCCGCCGTGCGGCAAGGTTCCGTTTGTTGGCTACAACTATAGCGCTCTAATTCTATAAGTAAAGCGTCTTTTTCTTTTTTCTTTCTCGAACTTCTTAGATAAGAGTTATATGGATGCCTCACAGAGGGTTATACTTACTTATGTATTTATGTATGTTAGAAAGGAGGCTCCATGATTCCCAAATACGAGGCAATAGCTGCAGATATCCGTCGAAGCATCGAGGACGGCGCTCTAAAGCCGGGCGACAAGCTGCCCACCGTCGTTGAGTTCTGCGAGCTCTATAGCGTTTCTAAAATCACCGTCAAACGAGCGATTGAGCAGATTACCGAGGAAGGCCTTATTACCAGCCGGCGCGGATCGGGCACCTACGTTAAGGACACGGCGGGTCTTCCCGACCAGGCATTTTTCCAGGGCAAGAATGACCGCGCCCAGGGTTTTTCGTATGAGCACCGCGGGGAGAAGGTAACCTCGGTGGTCTACGATTTCTCGATTGTCAATCCACCAGCGGACGTCGCTACTCAGCTGGGA
>URWS01000159.1 GCA_900551605.1 uncultured Collinsella sp.
CGGCAAAGGTCTCCTTCTTGGCGGGCGCTGCCGTCTCGGCGGCATCCTCGTCCGCATCGGAATCGTCGTCGGTCGCAGCAGCCTTCTTGGGCTTGACCGGGGCCGACGCGGCCTCGCTCACCGGATCGATAATCTCGGACTGAACAACGGCCGTCATCTTTTCCTGCGTCTCGCGGAACTGACGGATGGCACGGCCGATCGTGCGGCCCATCTGCGGGAGCTTATCCGGGCCAAACAGCAAAAAGCCGAAGACCACGATGATCGCGAGCTCACCCTCTCCAATACCAAACACACATACCTCCAAGGCTCGATGTGAGTCGAGCCCGCACCGCGCCATTCGGCCGGAACTCGTCTATTCATTCGGTCAAGTATAGCGCCCGGACGCCAAAACGTCCGAGCGCATCACAAACATATGCCAAACGGCACGCCCTTTTGGGGGCAAAGATTATGCAGCGGTGATCGAAATCTCCTGGTCGACACCCAACAGCTGGACCACGCGCATCACCGGGGGCTGCACATTGACGCAGCCAAAACGCTTACCGTGATCGGCTGCATGATGAGCGGCGCCCACAAGCACGCCAATGCCCGTCGAATCAATGTAGCTCACCTGGGCAAAATCGAGCTCAACGGCCTCAGTGGGCTGCTCGAGCGCCAGGTCGATGGCATTGCGCAGGCTATCGGCGTTAGAGATATCGATCTCGCCGGTTACCTTAATGGTGTAGAGCTCTGGCGTGGGGTTGGTGGAAATACCCAAATCCATGTATACGCTCCTTTACGTATCGAAAGTGCGGATAGTACGGGAAGCCGCGCGTTAGGCGCGCTCGGCACGCGCAAGCTCGGCAGCGACAAGCTTAACGGCCAGCACCAGCACATCGAGCGCGGCCTCCAGGTCCTCGACCGTGGGATAGCTCGGCGCGATGCGGATGTTGGTGTCGCGCGGGTCCTTGCCATAGGGCCAGGTAGCACCGGCCGGCGTGAGCTTGACGCCCAGGTCGGCACAAAGCGCGGCGACCTTTTGGGCCGAGCCCTCGGGACCATCAAAGCTCACAAAGTAGCCGCCGCGGGGATGCGTCCAGGTAGCGCAGCCCGTCTCGCCCAGGCCCTCGGTGAGCTTGCGCTCAACGGCCTCAAAGCGCGGGCGCAAAAACTCGGCATGCTTTTTCATGTGCTCCTTGACCGCCTCGATGGTGGGAAGGAAGCGCACGTGGCGCAGCTGGTTGAGCTTATCGGCGCTGATGAGGCCGGCCTTCAGGCGCTTGGAGAACTCCGCGATAACCGCGGGGCTCGCACCGATAAAGCCGATACCGGCACCCGGGAAGGTGATCTTGGACGTCGAGGCGAATGCCACCACGCGGTCCTCGGTGCCCGCCGCGCGGGCAAGATCGAAGATGTTGGCGAGCTTGTCGGTTTCGTCGTACAGGTCGTGCACGCAGTAGGCGTTGTCCCAGAAGATGCGGAAATCGGGCGCGGCCGTGGGCATCTCGACCAGGCGACGCACGGTGTCCTCGCTAAAGGTGATACCCGTGGGGTTGGAATACTTGGGCACGCACCAGATGCCCTTGATGGAGTCGTCGGCGGCAACCAGGCGCTCGACCTCGTCCATGTCGGGGCCGTTGTCGGTCAACGCGACGGGGACGTTCTCGATACCCAGATCGGCGGTGATGCCAAAGTGGCGGTCGTAGCCGGGAACAGGACACAGGAATTTGACCTTCTTGCCGTCGTGCGCGGCCTCGTAAGCCTCCCAGGGCTCGCTGCCGCACGAACCGCAACGCCAGAACATGCCGGCGATGTCGTGCTCAATCAGCAGGCTCGACGAACCCAGCACGAGCGTCTGCTCGGCGGGGCAGCCCAGGAACTCCCCCGCCAGCTTGCGTGCCGAGGGAATGCCCTCGAAGCAGCCGTAGTTGGAGCAGTCGACGTTGCCATCGTGCAGATCGGCGTCGGCGTTGAGGATATCGAGCATGGGGCGCGAGATGTCCACCTGGGAGGGCGACGGCTTGCCGCGGGCCATGTCGAGCGCCAGACCCTTGGCCTTGACCTGGGCGACCTCGGCTTTGAGCGCCTCTATGGCGGCATCGAGTTCGGTGGTTTCCATCTTCTGGTAGATCGTCTGCATGGGTGCGACCTTTCGCGAAGCGGTACGTTGCAGTTCGTCTAAGTATAGACCGCCACCGCCGCAACGTTATGAAGCCGTGATAGATTAAGTCCATCGCAATGAATTACGAATCGCCGCGCATGTCGGCGTGGGGCGCCCAAGGAGGCACTATGGAGTATGGATCGTTTCAGGCCGAAGAATTCGGCGACCTGCAGCGCCTGGTCGACGGGCTGTTTTACGACCGCCACGCCATCGACCGCCTGGATCTGATCGTACAGGCCGAAATCTTGGACCTGGCGCCCGATCTCATGGAAATCGTCAACCTGCTACCGCCCGGCTATTACGACCGCCAGTCACTTTGCGATCAGCTCAACTCCGCCTTGGCCGCCCACGGCTGGGGCGCCGTCTACGGAACGGTGGAATAAGCCTCGAGGCCGGCGATTTGGCCCGTTTCCCGACCTTGGCGAGGCTTGTTTTAGGGCTTGTGGCCAAAAAAGGGCAAATATGAGTACTGTTACCTTTTTAGTAGCAGCGATTCTTGGTCGAAATCGGCAAAACTCGACTTGAAACTCCCTAATCACCGTCAGCTAGCGCCAAATTGGAAGTCGATGGTCACTCATTAACGTACAGTTCTTATAACTTTGTTCATTATTTTCCACACCTAAAATGAAACGCCGTTTGTGACAGTACTCACAAACGGCGTTTTTTGACCACGGGGGTATCTGACAGGGGGCCAGTAGCACCCGGATCCGAGTTTCGAACGCATCCAAACCGGTTCTGGTGTCTTTTTTCGAGCTTTTACTCGTCCTTGGGCGCGGGGTGTTTGCAGACCACGCTCATGTAGATCATACCGAGCACGGCAGCGGTGACAGAGCCGGCAAGAATAGCGGCCTTGGCTGCCAGAACCTCAAACTGGGCCGTCGGGAAGGCAAGACCGCTGATGAGGATCGACATCGTAAAGCCGATACCGCCCAGAATACCCACGCCGGCAATCATGTGCCAGTTGACGTTGCGCGACAGCTCGCAGGCCTTGAACTTGACCAAGGCGAACGTCATGCCAAAGATACCGATCGGCTTGCCCAGCAGCATGCCAAAGTACACGCCGAGCGTCACCGGGTCGGTGAGCAACGTGCTCATATCCACACCCACCAGGCGAACCTGTGCGTTCACGAACGCAAAGATCGGCAGAATCACAAAGTTGACCGGCGTGGAGATCAGACGCTCCATGCGGATGAGCGGCGGGGTCACGCGGTGCATGACACGCTCGACCTTGGTGGTCGAGACGGTAAAGTCATGCTGGCCCAAGATGTGTGCCTCGTCGTCGTAGCGGTCATCGAGCAGCGGCAGGCACTCGCCCAACCAATCGGTGAGGCTATCGAGCTTGACGCCGCACTTGGCCGGGATGGTAAAGGCCAAGATGACGCCAGCAAGCGTGGCATGTACGCCGCTCTTGAACATGCAGAACCACAGCAGCAGACCCAGTACCGAATACGGGGCAAGGCGGTAATGCTGAGTCTTGTTGAGCCACACGAGCGCACAGGTCACAAGCGCGGCGGCGCCCAACCAAAACGGATTGGGGCTCTGACCGTAGAAGATGGCGATGGCGGCGATAGAGATGAGGTCGTCGGCGATGGCGAGCGTCGAGAAGAACACGCGCACGCCGTTGGGCACGCGATTGCCCAAAAGCGACAGCACGCCCAGCGCAAAGGCAATATCGGTTGCCATGGGAATGGCCCAGCCGTTGTGCGCGCCGGCATGGTTAAAGATCAGATAGATGCAGGCGGGAACGACGACGCCGCCCACGGCCGCCAGCATGGGAAGCATGGCCTGGCGCGGGTTTTTGAGCTCGCCGACCGTCATCTCATACTTGAGCTCAATGCCCACCAGCAAAAAGAAAATCGCCATTAGGAAGTCGTTGACGAATAGCTCAACGGTGAGACCGGCCGTAAGGTTGCCCAGGCCCACATACAGCGGGGTCTCCAAAAAGTGATGGATGACCTCGTAGGCATCGGTATTGGCACAAATGACGGCGGCGATGGCGGCGAAGACCATGACGGCGGCGGAAATCGTGCCGTTCTCGGCGATGCGCTCCCAGATGTCGTGACGTTCAAAGCGCTTACGCTCACGAACGTTGAACAGCTGCTCAGTTGCTGCCATGGGCGGCTCCTTTCACGGGAAAGCTCCCGTCTTAAAAAAGCACGGCCCGCCCAAGTGGCGGCGCCGCGCTCTAACGTATTACGCTTGCATCTAGCCTACCCTGCACGACAAGCACGCAGGCGTGACCGAAAAGCGGAACCACAGGTTGAACATTATTTGCTCAACGGCACGGGCACGCCTGTCCAAGAGACGACGCGGCGCCGTACACAAAAAACGACCGGAGCGCGGGGCGTCCGCGATCCGGTCGTGGCGTTTAGTGAACTAAACCTAGCAGGCGGCCATGATGGGGGCAGCGACCTGCTTCTTAA
>URWS01000160.1 GCA_900551605.1 uncultured Collinsella sp.
GGCAGCGTCAGATGTGTATAAGAGACAGGCTTAGGCGCGCGGCCGTTCTTAACGAGGTTCTCGAGCGTGCGGGGAATCAGCAGCAGGTGGGCGTCGGGCAGCGTCGCGCGGATCTGCGCCTCGGTCTCGTCTAGGCTACGGCCGTCCTCGCGCATGGCCAGCGCGTACTCCACCAGCAGACCCTCGGCACCCGAGCCGGTGCGCGAGTCGATGCAGCGCACGTCGAGCTCGTGTGTTTCGGCCGTCAGGCTGGCGTTGGCATAGCAGGCGGACCACTCGCTGCACAGCGAGATAAAGATGGCGCTGTCGTGCCCGTCGGCGAGCACGCGGTCAAAGAGTGCCTTGAACTCGCCGGCGCTCGGCTGCGAGGTGTGCGGCAGTTGCTCGGAACCGGCCATGCGCGCGACGTACTCCTGGGCGGTAATCTGCACCTGGTCGAGCAGGTCCTCGCCCTCGATAATCACATGCAGCGGAATCACGTAAATGCCGAGCTCTTGGGCGCGGGCGGGGGAGATGTCCGACGTGGAGTCGGTTATGATGGCAAAAGACATAATTGCACCTTTCGTTGGGGCGCGGCAGCGCCGCCTTCTGAGAGCAAAGTGCGACAAGTATAGTGGAGTCGTTCCACATTTATAGGTTCAATTGTTGAATAGTCAACAGTTTGAAGTGTCGGTGTGGAAATCATCAACTGGGGAAGAGGGATACCGATGGAGGCGCTGGAGATATGCAAGCGGCCGGTTGTGCTGTTCGATTTTGACGGCACGGTGGCCGATACGGGTCGGGCGGTGATGACCTCGACGCGCAAGACGTTGGCCGCGCGCGGGTTTTCGGAGGCGCAGATGGGTGACCTGCGCCGCATGATCGGGCCGCCCCTGTGGAAGAGCTTTCACGACTTTTATGGCTTTTCCCGCGAGGAGTCGCTTGTGGTGGCCGACGAGTACCGTGCCTTTTTTGATGAGCTGGGACCGGAAGAGTATCCCGTGTTCGACGGAATCCCCGAGCTGCTCGATGGCCTTGTCGCGCAGGGGCATCGCTTGGCCGTGGCAACGTCACGCATGGAGGCGAAGTGTATCGACATGGTGGGAGAGCTGGGACTTTCTCAGTTTGAGGCGGTGGTTGGCATGAATCCACCGCAGGGGCGCGAGACCAAGGCCGATTCGGTTCGCGATGCCCTGGCGGAGCTCGGTGCGACGGCGGACGATGCCGTGATGATCGGCGATCGCTTTAACGACATCGAGGGCGCGCACGCGATGAGCGTGCCGTGCATTGGTATCTACTCGGGCGCGGCGGCGCCGGGCGAGCACGAGGCGGCGGGTGCCGATGCAGTGGTGCACTCGGTGGCCGAGCTTGCTAAACTTTTCGCTATCTAATAGACGTAATGTGAGGGGCGGGCGTACCCGTCACTCATTGGTAAGGAGGTCGTCCATGAATCAGGTGGAGCAGAGCGTTACCGAGTATGTCGACGAGGTCTGGGAAGATGTCGTCGCCGATATCGAACAGCTGGTGAGCTATCCGTCTGTGGCCGTTGCTGCCAATGCGGAGCCCGGTGCGCCGTTTGGCCGTCCGGTCCGTGATGCGCTCGATTGCGCGCTCGGCATTGCGCAAAAGCTCGGCTACCAGACAAGCGACGACGAGGGTTATGTGGGCATTGCCGATATCCCGGGCCGCGGCGATAAGCAGCTTGCGACTATCTGCCATGTTGACGTGGTACCCGCTGGCCCCGGCTGGAACACCGACCCGTTTGCGATGGAGCGTCGCGAGGGCTGGCTGCTCGGCCGCGGCGTGATCGACGACAAGGGTCCGGCCGTGCTGTCGCTCTACGCCGGCGCCTACCTGCTCAAGCACGGCATCGTGCCGCGCTATACCTTCCGCGCGCTGCTGGGCTGCGATGAGGAAGTGGGCATGTCCGACGTTCACCATTATCTGGAGAACTACGCGAATCCCGACTTTCTGTTTACGCCCGATGCCGAGTTCCCGGTCTGCAATGCCGAGAAGGGCCAGTTTGGGGCGACGTTCGTGAGCCCCAAGATCGACGGCGGGCGCATCGTGTCGTGGAGCGGCTCCGAGGCGAGCAATGCCATTCCGTCGCAGTCCATCTGCGAGCTTGCGATTGCCGCCGATGAGCTGCCGGCGCCCGTTGAGAACGTCGACCGCCTGGAGATCACGGCGCTTGATAACGGGCATGCGCAGATTTTCGCCCACGGTATTGGCGGCCACGCTTCGATGCCTGAGGGCACCATCAACGCCGTCGGCCTGATCGTGTCGTATCTACGCGAGGCCGAGGACGCGTTTGGTGCACGCGATGAGCGCCTGCTGACGCCCGCCGAGCACGAGTTCGTCAAGTTCCTGGCCTTTGTGCATGCGGATGCCTATGGCCGCGGCCTGGGTATCGATGCGACGAGTCCGGCGTTTGGCCCGCTTACCTGCAACGCTGGCGTCATCCGCGTGGCGGATGGCCATATTGAGCAGGTCATCGACGTGCGCTTCCCCGACAGCACCAGTGCCGATACCATCCGCGAGCAGCTCGACCCGCTCGTGGGGCGCTTTAGCGTGACGTGTCGCGTGGGCCATGCGAAGGTGCCATTCTCGGTCTCTGCCGATGATCCGGCCGTGAAGGCGCTGATTGACACCTATAACGAGTTTACGGGCAAGCATGCTGAGCCCTTTGCCATGGGCGGCGGCACGTACGCGCGCAACTTTGCCCGCGCCGTCTCGTTTGGCCCCGAGGAGACCGGCCTGGAGCTGCCCGCATGGGGCGGCCAGATGCACGGCCCCAACGAGTGCGCCAACGAGGAGCAGCTCAAGCAAGCGCTCAAGATCTATATTGTTGCGATCCTCCGTTTGAATGAATTAGAGCTTTAAGGTCTCGCGGTTTCCCAATCTAAGTTGCGGTGGAATAGTTCCTAGAATGGGCCATTTGATGGCCAAGCAGAAACTATTTCACCGCAACTTTGTTTTTATTGGTGTAAAAGGTGTGCCATGTTCTGCGCTGGATTGTTATCCGTTTGTAAAGGCTGGGCAGAGCTTGCGGTAAGGGTCTATCAATAGCCCGTAAGAAACCGCAGATAACGCGGCCGTCGCCCGATCGGGGCCGTATCTTTCCAAACAGCAAAGCGGGCAGGGTGCCCGCGAGTCGCATGTATGAAAGGAAGATCATGCTCGATCAGGCTTATTCTCGTCGTCAGTTCCTCGGCCTCGCTGGTGGTCTTGCCAGCATCGTCGGTCTCGGTCTCGTTGGTTGCGGCGGCGCAGGCGCTTCCAACGCCGCCGACAAGGGCAGCGCCGCTGCCGAGTCCGTCTCCGGCGAGGTGACCTATGACGGTGCCTCTTCGTTCCAGGCTCTCGTCGAGGCCGCTGCCGAGAAGTTCATGGACGCCAATCCGGACGTTTCCGTCTCCGGCTCGGGCAACGGTTCGGGCAAGGGTCTGACCGCAGTCGCCGCCGGCACCGTCACCATCGGTAACTCCGACGTCTTCGCCGAGACCAAGCTTGAGGCCGATCAGGTCAAGAACCTCGTCGACCACGAGGTCGCCGTCGTGGGCATGGGCCCCGTCGTCTCCAAGAACGTCAAGGTCGACGACCTGTCCCTCGAGCAGCTCAAGGGTATCTTCTCCGGTCAGATTACCAACTGGAAGGAGGTCGGCGGCGACGACGCCAAGATCGTCGTTCTCAACCGCAAGGCCGGCTCCGGCACCCGCGCCACCTTCGAGGCCGCCGTCTTTGGCGACGAGGCCGTCGACTTTAAGGGCGATGCCGAGCTCGATAAGTCCGGCGATGTCCAGACTCAGATGGGCAGCACCGACAACGCCATCTCTTACCTCGACTTCTCGCACTTCGATGACTCCAAGTTCAACGCCATCAAGGTCGAGGGCGTCGAGCCCAAGAGCAAGAATGTCACCGACGACTCCTTCAAGATCTGGGCTACCGAGCACATGTACTGCGCAAAGGACGCCGACGAGGCCACCAAGGCTTTCCTGGAGTTCATGCTTTCCGACGACGTCCAGGGCAAGCTCGTCGAGGAGCAGGGCTTTATCCCCGTCTCTGCCATGAAGGTCGTCAAGGACGCCAGCGGCAAGGTCTCCGCTAAATAAGTAATCGCCCCGGAAAGGTTTGCAATGGCAAAGCAACTGCCAAAGCGCGACCTTGAGAACGTGGGCCTGGGCGTCACGGGCGCGTGCGTAGCGCTCGTGACGCTTGTCGTTGCCGCGCTCATCTTTATGGTCGCCCAAAAGGGCCTCTCGGCTTTTCTCAAGGACGGCGTTTCGGTCGTCGAGTTCTTCACCGGCACCAAGTGGGACCTGGCCAACACAGCCGAAAACGGCCTGCCCTATACCGGCGCCCTGCCCCTGATCGTCACCTCGTTTGCGGTCATGGTGCTCTCCACGCTTATCGCGCTGCCCATCGCCATCGGCTCTGCCGTCTTTGCGGTCGATATCCAACCCAAATTTGGCTCCAAGGTCTTTCAGCCGCTTATTGAGCTTTTGACCGGCATTCCCTCGGTCGTCTTTGGCCTGATCGGCTTTCACGTGGTCGTCGGCCTTATGACTGTCTCTTATAC
>URWS01000161.1 GCA_900551605.1 uncultured Collinsella sp.
TACACTTATGCGATCGTCGGCAGCGTCAGATGTGTATAAGAGACAGATTTTGATGGGCGCAAATGCAAAGGTGGTATGGGGCGCGGTCGGTTGCCAATCGCGGAGGTTGCAGCTTGAATCGGAGATAAGTGCCCAGCTCATAGAGGGTCCTTTCTAATCGTTCCCATTCAATTATAGCCATCTTGCAGACCGATTGGGCCGCTATCTAGTATTCAAAACTAGATAGCGGACTGCACTAAAGGCAAAAGAATGGACCCCATGACTCAAAGCCACGAGGTCCATATCCGTTTGCTTTATCTGAATACTTAGTAGCGCACGAAAATGTAGTTGTTGTTCATGCCGGCGGCAACGGAGCTGATGATAACACCCGTGTTGTAGTCAGAAGCATGAATCATCTGACCACCACCGATGTAAATGCCGGTGTGGTACGAGTTGACTACAACGTCACCGGGCTGCGGATCGGACACACGCGTCCAGCCCATAAAGGTGCCCGTGGTGCCCAGGCGGCAATAGCGACCAGTAAGGCAATAGCTTACAAAACCAGAGCAGTCGAAGCTGTTCGGGCCAATTCCGCCCCAGGAATAGGCGCAACCAAGCTTGCTGTATGCACGCGAGACAACAGAACCGCCGTCGACGGACTGGCTCGGAGCAGAAGGCGTCGGAGCCGGAGCAGGCGTGGAGGGCTGCGGCGTCGGAGCAGGTGCCGGCGTAGGAGCCGGAGTGTTGCCGCCCTGGTTGTTGTTATTGCTGGTCTGGCCACCGTTGTTGGTGTTCTCGGTCGTACCGGCAGTCTCGTTGCTCACCGTGGCCTTCTCGGCGGTGCTGGCGTTGATGCCGGCCTGCAGCGCGGCGTTGGCCTCGGCCTCGGCGGCAAGCTCGGCCTGCAGCTGCGAATCCAGGGAGTTTACGACGTTCTGGGCTTCAGCCTGCTGGGCGTTAAGCTCGTCGACCTTCTTTTGCGTGGCGGCGACGTTCTTCTCCTGCTCGGCCTGCTTATCGGTGAGCTGCTGCTTAAGCTCCTTGACCTCTTGAATGGTCTGAGCTTGCTTATCGGAAACTTTGCCGTAGTAGAACAGACGGTTGAGCATATCGCTCAGGTCATCGACACCCGTCAGAACCTGAAGCAGGCTCAGACCGCCGGTTTTGTACTCGCCGGCGACATAGGTTGAGAGCTTAGCCTGACCATCGGCGATCTCCTGCTGCTTTTGCGTGATCTCGCCGGCAGTCTGATCGAGCGCCTGCGTCTGCGTGGCGAGCTCATCGTAAATCTGCTGAGTTTGGGTACCGATCTGCTCGAGCTTCGTACGAGCAGCGGCAAGGTCGGATGCGGTATCGGCGTAGGCAGGAGCCGCGAGGCCCAAGCCCAAAACACAAGCGAGGGTTGCCGTAGCAGCGCAGCGTGCCATGTTTTTGTGCGTGTTTGCTGTGCGCATGTAGCTTCCTTTCCAGTAACTAAGGGTAACGGCTAGTCCACCGTCACCAGGCTAAAGAGCTCCACATCGTCATCAGACGGCGTGAGCTTCTCGCGCGGGTTGAGAAACGCAAGCTCAAGGATACAACCGTAACCGATAAGCTTTGCGCCCATATCTCGCACCAGTTTACCTGTTGCCTCGACGGTTCCGCCCGTCGCGACCAAGTCGTCCAGAATCAACACGGTATCTTTAGAGCTGATAGCGTCGGCATGGATCTCAATGGAATCCGTTCCGTACTCGAGCTCGTAGCTCTGGCTCACAGTCTTGCGCGGTAGCTTGCCCGGTTTACGTGCGGGAACAAAGCCGGCGCCAAGGGCTACAGCTACCGGTACGCCAACCATAAAGCCGCGAGCCTCGGGACCCACGACCTTGGTGATTCCCATGCCGGCAAAGTGCTCGGCGAGGGCATCGGTCATGGCTTTGAGCGCCTCGGGATTGCCAAAGAGCGGCGTGATGTCTTTAAAGATGACTCCGGGCTCGGGATAGTCGGGGATGTCGACGATTTGAGATTCGAAGTCGTACATTGCATGACCTTTCAATGGGTTGCCGGATAAGCGGCAGCTGTTACTTGCCCGCGGTGACGGTGCCGGATTGCGAAGGGGCGACGACCTTGAGCGGCTTTACGAGAGAATCCTCGTGTGAAGCCGGCGCGACTGTCTCTTCGTTTTTGGCCTTGGTGGACTCGGAGCGAGTGATTTCCTCATCGAGTGCATCGATGTCGGCGTCTTCGACCACGGCGTTGAGCGACTCAAAAACGCGGTTCTTGAGCAGCGCGGTGTGCACGCCCTCCGTCAGGTCGTGAAGCTTCTTAAACGCACGCTCGAGCTTGGCGTCGCGCTCGTCATCGGAGGTGTCCATGCCGAGCATGCTCACGAGCACCTGCTCAAACATCGAGGACTCGCGGTTGGCGGAAGACACGTACTGACGCAGGTTGCGCGGCTCGATATGGAAGCGTGACAGCTCGGAGCAGTAACGGATGATCGGAAAATCGCGACCATCGACGAGCTCACGATTCTGCGGACTCTTGATGATGCGAATGAGGTCGTTCTCGGCGAGCGAGCGGATAAACGAAATCTCGACGCCCAGCATATCAGGAATGGTCTCGATGGGATGCAGCTTTTGCTTAGTCTCCTTGGGCTCCGTCTTGAGTGGAACATCGGACAGCAAGCCCACCTCGTAGGCGAGCGTTGACAGGTCCGTGGCGTTTTCCAAGCGCTGCTTAATCACGTTGAGCGGCATGTAGCGAGTCTTCTGCAAGTGCAGAATGACCTCCAGGCGATCAACGTCCTCCTTGGAGTACTGACGGTATCCCTTAGGCGTACGATGAGGGGTAATGAGCCCCTCATCCTCTAGAAATCTTATTTTTGAGTTCGAAAGATCGGGGTATGCGCCTCGAAGTAGGTTGACGACTTGGCCGATACTCAGATAGTTGCGTTCGGCCATGCCCTACTCACCGGTTTCGATGCGCTCCGGCGTGCTCTCGTGGTAGATGAGCGTAAACGTACCGATCTGAACGGAAGAACCGTCGTGCAGCGGGGCTGCATTGACAATGGCACCGTCGACCCAGGTACCATTGAGCGAGCCCAGGTCCTCGATGCGAGCGCCGAGGCCCTCGCGAATAATGCGCGCGTGGCTGCGCGAAACGGTCATGTCATTAAGGAAGATGCCGTTCGCGGGATCGCGGCCGATGGTGGTCACGTCGTCCTCGAGCTCAAAGGCGGCACCAGTCTGCGGACCCTTGACGATGGACAGGACGGGGGCGGTGATGCGCACGTTGGCCATGAGGTCGGGAACGGTGACGTCGCTTGAAGGCACGCGGAATACGCAGGTAGCGTCAGCAGTCTTATCATTCTGAGGCATATTGTTAACCATGTTGTCCATGACAACCCCTAACTTATCGCGGACGTGCCGCAAATAATGAACCGTACGTAATCATACCCCAACGAATCAGTCTTCGATTTCAGGGTTCAGAAAGTCGATGTCCTCGTCCTCGGGATGCGCGAGAGCCTGTTTAATGGCCACTCCGCCCTTAATGGAGTAGATGACAGCCGTGAGCATGGAGAAGATCACGCCGCCGTACACAAAGAAGATGCCGAGGGGCACCGAGCTTCCGTTGAGGCCCGGGAAGGCCGTAAGGGTTGAAGATAAAAGGTGCAGGCCGTCAATAACGGGGAAACCGAGCAGCATGAGTGAGAAGCCGGTCATGAGCAGCGCCGTGGCAATCTTTCCGGGAAAGACCACATCGATGGGGCGACGGTGATAATGACGCACGATAAGCGTGCCGATGCCCAGATAGATGTCGCGGCCAATAATGAGTACGCAGACCCAGATGGGCAGCTCTCCGCGGACCACCAGTCCAAGTACGCCGGTGAACAGCAGCGCACGGTCGCAAATGGGATCCATGACCTTGCCGAGCCACGAGACCGTCTTAGTCATGCGGGCGATCTGACCGTCCATCCAGTCGGTGGAGGCGGCAACGGCGTAGATAACGATGGCGATGACACGGTTGTTATCCGTCACAAACAGGTACAGAAATACCAGGGTGAGGATCAGGCGCGTAAAGGTGATGAAATTGGAGATCGTAAAGATCTTATTCGACGGGTAATCGGAAGTGCCGATAAGCTCCTTTTTGATCTTCTTTTTGATGCCCACAGGACTCCCCCGCTGGTTAACGACAAAACTTTCGATACTATACCCGTTCCAGCGATGTCTATCCAGCGCAGCCATAGAGAGTCCAGACATGTGGAGGGCTCCTCTGGGCTGCGCTGGATTCTGCATTTGTGTACATCAGCCTCCAAAAGCGATATTTTTCGGCATCTTTGGTGGCTGGTGTACACGTTTTGATTCGGTGATTACATCGATCGGGAAAGTTGTTGCTTTAAGCAAATGCGTACGGGTCGAGAAGGGCTGGCACCAAAAGAGCCCAACGGCCGTTACGGCTTCGTTAGAAACGCGCCCCATCATGGATGGTGAACCCGAAAGGTAAGGCGCGCGGGCACGGCGACTCGGCCCGCGCGCCCGGAAGAGAAAGGATAAGCCCATGGATTACATGCTGTCTCTTATACACATCTCCGAGCCCA